>JAJDNY010000060.1 GCA_022340425.1 Desulfobacteraceae bacterium
CAGAAGGCCGAATTCTTTTTTTTATGCTTGAATGTTGTGGTCCATTACCCGAGCCAGCGTCCGGGAGGTTGAGGTAGTGCGCCAGGATGCGCCCGGCCTCGCGGCTCACGGCGGGCGGGGTGGGGGCCGCAGCGCGGGGCGATCTAAGCCCGCTCCAACCGGTCGAGGGCGGCCAGAGGGTCGGCTTGGGCCGCCGCCGCGAAGCACCAAGCCCCCGATGAGGAACCCACCAGGTAGAGCGACCTTCTGCGGCCGGTGATCCAGCCGCCGAAAAGGAAGCGGTCCACTTGGGGCCGCCAGCGGCGCCGACGATCACCTGGATGGCCTCCAGCTTCAGCCCCCCGCCCCGCAGAACGGATAGCGCGCACTCTGGCCGGCTTGGATGCGAAGGTTGGATGGCACCCCTGGCGGCTCCTTTGAAACCGAACTGCGGTGCGCTGGATCTACCCGTCAATCATCCAGCAGCAGCGGCAGCAGCCAAGGCATGGCCTTGGAGGGCTGTGAATTGGGATCGCTTGGGTCGGTTTGTCTTTTAAACTCTATCAGGTTTGTAAACCCGTCACCGTCGAGATCCCCATTGGCGTCGTTGACCCCTGGATTGAGGCCGTACTTCGTTTCCCAGCAATCGACCATGCCGTCCCTGTCTGCGTCGGTATCCGGTATACCGCAGCCGCACACCCCGGGTTGGGTTTTGTTGGGGTCGTTGGGGCAGTTGTCGTTGGCCACGAATATTTGGGTCGTAGCTGAGGATTCAAGGCCGTCGGAATCGGTGACCGTCAATTGGAATGTCAGCACTTCCCCGTTGACACTAACGTCCGGGGCTGTGAACGTGGGCGTTGCCGCCGTTGCGCTGGACAGGGTCACCGCCGTTCCACCCGGTTGTTGTTCCCAAAAATAAGAAACAATCGTGCCATTCGGGTCCGTTGATGCGGCGGCATCCAACGTGACGGCATCGCCTTCGTATACTTGTTGATGGGGGCCGGCATTGGCCACCGGCAGGATCTTTTGCAGGCCGGCTAATAACCAGATGGCCGCCATTTTTGCGTAGCCCGTCTCAACGGGATGGAGATTGTCCCACATATCCCCGGGAGGGGTGTAAGTGACCAGGTCGTAATCGATGCCGGCCCCATCCTCCATGTCAACGAGGATTATTTTATCGCCATTGGCGATCCGGTCGTTAGCCATATCCTCGACGTTGTCATTGAAGGTGGTGGTATCCTCGCTATAAATGTTGCGGTTGATGATGCGCGCCAGGATCACCCAAACGTTGGGGTCGTAGGCGTCAATTACGTCCAGGATGTCTTCTACGTCGTCGGAACCGTCGGGACTCGGGTCGAGCCCGTTGGTGCCGATGTGGAGCAGCACGATATCGGGTTGCCCCGCCGGGAGCCAATCCGCCAGTTTGCCATCACTGGGGTAGTTAAGATTACCGTTTACGATTTGATCGTCGCGCCAGCCGCCATGGCCTTCGTGATCCGCATCAAAACCAGGTATCCCCCAGCCATCATTCTGAGTTCCAACGAGATCCACTTCATAGCTGCGAGCAGCAAGCAGGTCCCACAAAGCCTTGCGATAGGAAACCATGTAGCTCGGATCGCCCACCCCTGAAGAGCTGCCCCGGGTGATGGAATCCCCCAGCGGCATGATGTTGATGGCGGCGTTAACCGGTGAAACTATGGCAACTCCCAGGAAAAGGCAGAGTGCCCAACTGGAGAATGAGAGGTATTTCGTTTTCATAAAGTGGTTTCCATTTCAGGTTTTGCAACAGTAGTTCGTGGTATCGGATAAGCTAAGAAATTAATTTATCCATGCAACGGCCCGAACAATACAATAATTGGGTATTTAGAGCCAGCCATTTTTGGATCCAACGCCGGGTTGGGGGCCAGGGACCGGGGTCTTGGCGGCAGGCGACTGTCGTCGATCCCCGGGTACACCAGGTGTACTCTGAACCGGGGACCCCAAAACGGCCCACAGCTCTGGTCACCCCCTGTACTTGCATCCCCGGGCGAAGGGCGCTAAAAGAGAAGCTTGAGGGCAACGGCTCCTGGTGCGGCCGCGACCATCCGAAGGTTTTCAGCTTCTTTGCGGTCCCGGTCAAGTTCAGGGGTATGGGCAGTTTTCCGGTGAGGGCCTTCGCCATCGAATAGGAGCACACCCATGCAAAGTCAGATCGCACAGGCCCTCCGTTTGCGCCACCAGCCGGTGGCGCTGATGTGGGCCGATGAGATACCCGATGGCGCCCGCCGGTTCAAGGAGGGCAAGTGGGGCTGCATCATGTGGCTGGTGGCGCATGCCGCCCGGGGCCAATCCGCCGCCTGCGACCGCAGGACGTTTGGGTGCTTCGGCGGGGGGGTCGGCATGGGCTTCGGCAACCAGTACCGGAACTTCCCCGGCGGTCAGGCCTGCTTCTGCCACTTCCTCTCATCGGGCAACGCGGCCTGGGAAACCGGCCGCCAGGTGGCCGAAAAGATAAAGCCCCACATGCGCCCCGAAGCCCATGAGGAATTTGTCAAGGGCGAAGGCTACCTCAAGTCCCCGGCGCTGGTGCAGAAATTCATCGACTGCCTGCCCATCACCGACATCCCGGCCGCCGCCGTGGTCTTCAAAGCCCTTCGGGAGGTGGACCCGGCAACCGAACCCCCGAAGGTCATCACCTTCTTCGCCGACCCCGACCAGATCTCGGCCCTGGTGGTCCTGGCCAACTACGGCCGCGGCCACAACGAAAACGTCATCATCCCGTTTGCCGCCGGTTGCCAGACCATCGGGATCTACCCCTTGCGCGAGGCGCAGTCCGAAACCCCGCGGGCCGTGGTGGGGCTTACCGACCTCTCCGCGCGGGTGGCCGTGCGCCGCCAGCTGGGCGACAACCTCCAGACCTTCAGCCTGCCGTTTGCGATGTTCCAGGAAATGGAGGGCCATGTGGCCGGATCTTTTCTCGAACGCCATACCTGGAAAGCCCTGCTGAAAGCCCGGGGGGAGCAATGACGCCTGAAAACCCCCTGGCGTGGCGGCGGCACTTGAGTACACCCGAAACGGTGCTGGCCAAAATCACCCCCGGCATGCGGATCTTCATCGGCACCGGGGTGGGCGAGCCGCGCACCCTGCTCCAGCACCTGAGGGAGTCCACGGCCCACAACCTCAAAGACCTGGAGCTGTTTCAGCTGGTCAGCCTGGGGGCCGCCATCGCCCTCAAAGCCCGGGATTGCGAAAAATATCGCCTGAAAACCTTTTTTACCGGCTGGGAGGCCAGCGCCGCCATTACCGAAGGGCTGGCCGATTTCATTCCCAGCCGCTACTACCAGATTCCCGGCATCATCCGCTCCGGCCAGATCCCCATCGATGCCGCCTTTGTCCAGATCACCCCACCCAACGAGGCCGGTTTTTGCAGCCTGGGGGTCTGCATCGATGTCGCCAAACTGGCCATCGAGCAGGCCTCGCTGGTGGTGGGCGAGATCAACCCGTGGGTGCCCCGGACCTTCGGTGACACCTTTGTCCACATCTCGGCCTTCGACCTGCTGGTGGAGGCCGGCCAGCCGCCGATCTATTTCGACCGCTGGAAACCGGACGCCGTTTACGAAAAGGTGGCCGCCAACGTGGCCGCGACCATCGAGGACGGCAGCTGCATCGGGTTTTCCATCGGCCCGCTTTACGAGGCGCTGGCCCGCCACCTGGCCCAAAAGCGCGATCTGGGCATCCACACCCCGTTTTTCTTCGACAACCTCATGGACCTGGTTCAATGCGGCGCGGTGACCAATCGCTACCAGCGGACCTATCCGGGAAAGTCCCTGACCTCCTACGCCATCGGCACCAGCGCGCTGATGGCCTGGCTGGACAACAATCCGCTGGTGGAATTCCAGTCCATCGAGCGCGTTTTCAATCCGCTGTATATCAGCCAAAACCCACGCTACGTGGCGGTCCTGCCGGCCCGCAAGGTGGACCTCTCCGGGCGCATCGCGCTGCACACCGGCCAGGGCAACGTGGGCTCCGGCCCGGGCGAGGTGGTGGACTTCTTCAACGGCGCGCTGCTCTCGGAAGGCGGGCGGACCATCTTCGCCCTGCCCAGCCGCAACCGCGGGGGCGAGCCCAACATCCTCGCCTCGGTGCGCGAGTTCCCCAACCAGTTCAGCCTGTGGGAGGCGGTCAGCATGATCGTGACCGAATACGGCATCGTCAGCCTCAACGGTCGCAGCGTGCGGGAACGCGCCCAGGCGCTGATCGACATCGCCCATCCCGATGACCGCGCGGCCCTGGTGGCGGAGGCCAAAAAACGGCGGGTGATCTACCCGGACCAGATCTACCTGGCGCAGAGTGCGCATCTCTACCCGGCCGAAATCACCGCGCAGCACACCTTCGCGGGCGGAGTGGCGGTGCGCTTCAGGGCCATCAAGCCCTCGGACGAGGAGGAGATGCGGCGCCTCTTCTACCGCTTCTCGGAAAAAACGGTGTACGCCCGCTACTTCACGCCGCTCAAGATCATGCCCCACGCCCGCATGCAGGAGTACGTCAACGTCGACTACCACCGGGTGCTGTCCATCGTCGGGGTGGTGGGCGCGCCCGGGCACGACCGGGTGATCGCCGAAGCCCGGTTTGCCCGGGAGGAGCCCAACGACCCGTATGCCGAAGTGGCCTTCGTGGTGGACGAGGACTATCAGAACATCGGGGTCGCCACCTTCATGTGCCGGATGCTGAGCCGCCTGGGGCGGGAGCGCCAACTCAAAGGCTTCACCGCGGACGTCCTCTCCCAGAACAAGAGCATGCTGCGGGTTTTCGAAAAGATCGCGGACTGCGCCCTGCAGGCCCGGCTGGTGCACGGGGTCTATCAGGTCACGCTGGAGTTCACAGCACCGGCAGCAGCCGCCGGCGATTCCCAGGCCCCCGGGCGCTGAAGGTCTTGGGTCGGGACAAGAACTGCGGCAGGATCCCATGACCCCGGCCGGCCGGGTCAAACGCCCCATCCCCGATTTTTAATTTTGACTTGAAAATAGCCAAGAAAAATGGCAGGTTAGACAGGAGATGATTTTTTGCCCGCAAACCGGACGCTGAGGGGTGGGCGTTGGCCCGGGGTGAACCGATTCGATACCCAAAATGGACAAACGCGGCATGCGGGATTATCCGAAAAATGGCATACGGCGGGTGACCGCCTCGATCGTCGGGGGCCTGCTGCTGGCGACGGGGGTTCTCATGCTCGCGTTTTGCGCCCGGGATGTGGGCGCCGGTGACCTGGATGCGGTTATCAGCGCCGGAAAGCTGCGACACCTCGGAATACCCTACGCCAACTTCGTGATCAGCCCCGACACCGGACTGGATGTCGAGCTGATCCGCTCTTTCGCCGCGCATCTGGGCGTCCAATACGAATTCGTCGCCTCCAGCTGGCCCCGGATCGTGGCCGATCTCACCGGAAAATCGGTCACAGCCCACGGCGACGATATCCAGGTCATCGCGGAGACCCCCGTGCGGGGCGACCTGATCGCCGCTGGTTTTACAATCCTGGGCTGGCGTCAAAAGATCGTCGATTTTTCCACGCCGACCTTCCCCACCGGTGTGTGGCTAATCGCCAGGGAGGATTCGGCCCTGCGGCCGATTGTCCCCTCAGGGGATATCCACCGGGATGTTCAGGCGGCCAAAGCGCTTTTGCAGGGCAAAAGCGTCCTCGGTTTGCAGGAAAGCTGCCTGGATCCCGCGCTCTACGCATTGGACCAGGTCGGGGCGCTGGTCACATTTTTCCCGGGAAACCGCAACCTGGACGAGATGATCCCGGCCGTGATGGCCGGGATGGCGGAAACGACCCTGATGGATGTGCCGGTGGCGCTGATCGCCCTGGAAAAATGGCCCGGCAAGATCAAGGTCATCGGACCGATTTCCCTTCCCCAGGAGATGGCCTGCGCTTTTCCCAAGAGCGCCCCCAACCTGCGCCGGGCGTTTGATGTGTTTTTCGAGAAATTAAAGGCCGACGGGAGCTATGATTCCCTCGTGCGCAAATACTATCCTTCCGTTTTCAGCTACTACGGCGGCTTTTTCAAAGGCTGAGATCCGTCCCGCTATCACGGATCGCGCTGAAAAAACCAATCCGGCCCTTGTCCGGCTGAGGTTGACGCACCTTTCTGGGCAGCCCGCGCCGCGATTTTTGGAGACCCCTTTGGCTGCAGCTCTCCGTTCATGGGACCAGGATGCCTGGGCCGTTTGAAAAACAGGTTTCAGGGGCCTGTAGAAAACCCCTGGGACTGCTGGTGGGCTGCCTGTTGCTGGTGGCCTTCATCGGATTTTTGTTGGCTTCCAATTACCGCAGCCAGAAAGCCCTGCGTGAATCCAACCTGGAGAGCCACCACCTCGGCCTTGAAAAACAGGCGGTCTCCATCGCCTACTTCTTTTCCGAGCGCAGATACGATTTGCGGATGCTGGCCGGCTCGCCGGAAATTTCGGCCTTCTTCGTCAACAAATCCCTGGGCATGTCGGAAACCTACGGGTTGAAGGCGAGCCTTTTCAACGTTCAGCGGAGATTCGAGAGCGCCATCGCCGAGAAATGTCTGCACGGCACCCCCATCTACACCCGCCTGCTTCTGATGGACCCCTCGGGCGCCGCCCTGGTGGACACCGCAGAGCCCAGCCATGGGGGGCCGCGGATGCCCGCCGGCACTTACCTGAAACCGGCCCGGCAGCAGTCCGAGGTTCTGGTGGCCGATGAGGCGGGCCGGGCCCAAATTCTTTTGACCATCCCCTGCTTCCACGAAAATCGCTTTGCCGGTAGGCTTTTCGTCTGGTTGGGGCATGCCGCGCTCTACCATCTTATAGAGTACGAAACGCCGGGTTGCGACAGACCCACCCACCTGATGACCGCCGCCGGGCAGCTGATCTGCCCGCCCGGCAAGGCGCCCTGTCCAATGGCGTCGCACGTGACCCCGGAGCGCATCAGGCGCCTTTTGGAGAAGGATTTTGACGTCTTGCAGGCCTCCTTCGGCAGCCAAGGACAGACGGCGATGCTGACAAGCAGTCTGCCGATCCGCAACACGCCCCTCTACCTGATAGCCTGTATTCCGGCCAGGAAAGTCACCGGCTACCTGGCCCCGTGGCAGCTTCTGGTGGGGACCGGCTCCCTGGCGGCCGTCATTCTGGCGGTGCTGGCCGCCCTGATGCGCGTCAACACCCAAAACCTGATTCTCAAAACGCGGTTTGAATCCTCCGAAAGCCAGCAGGCCATCCTGGCCGCCAAAAACGCGCAGTTGGAGGAGGAAATCCGCAGGCGCGGTGAAATCGAGAAGACCCTTGAAGAACAGCGCCTGCTGCGGGTGCATTCCGATCGGCTGCGGTCTCTGGGCGAGATGGCCGCCGGCATCGCCCATGAGCTCAACCAGCCGCTCGTGGGGGTTCGCGGGATGGCGGAGCTCATTGTTCTCAGCGCCGAAAACGAGCGCAGCTTTTCCCGGGAAAAAACCCGCAAAAAAGCCGCCATCATCCTCGAGCAAGCCGACCGGATGGTTCATATCATCCAGCATGTGCGTCTGTTTGCGCGTGAATCCGGCCAACCCGAAACCTCGTTGGTGGACCTCAACGATGTGGTCCAATCCGGCATCAGTCTTCTGAAGGCCCAATTCAGGGCCCACGGCTTGCGCCTGGAAACCGCGCTGGCCCACATCCAGCTGTCGGTCCGGATCAATTCCTATTCGGTGGAGGAGGTCCTGCTCAATCTGCTCACCAACGCGCGCGACGCCCTGGAAATCAAAAAACAGACCGACGGCGCCGGCTTCATTCCCCGCATCCGGATTGCAACCTTCTACGCCTGCCGCAGCGGCGCCGCCAGCGCCGGGTTCAAGGTCGAGGACAACGGCGGCGGAATCCCGGCGGAGATTAGCGAGCGCGTCTTCGACCCCTTCTTCACCACCAAGGGCCCCGACAAAGGCACCGGCCTGGGGCTTTCGATCTGCAAAACGATCATCGAAGATCTGGGCGGAAGCATCCGGTTCACCTCCGAGGCGTCCCGGGGAACCACCTTTACGGTCACCTTTCCCTTTCACGCCGGCCGAAACGAGGAAAAAAATGGGAACTCCCGAGCCGTTCAAGATCCTGGTGGTGGATGACGAGGAGGTCGTCCGTTGCACCGTGGAAATGCTTCTGGACTTCCTGGGGCACAGCGCCGTGTGTGTCAAAGACGGGCTGGCGGGCATCCAGGAACTCCAGGCGGGCGATTACAACGCGGCCATCGTCGACATCCGCATGCCCGGGCTCAGCGGGCTGGATTTTCTGGCGCGCTCCAAAGAGATCCGGCCGGAAATTCCGGTGATTTTGATTTCAGGCCACGGCACCGATCAGACCCGGGTCGAAGCCCAGGAAGCGGGGGCCTTCGCCTTCCTGGCCAAACCTTTTCGCCTGGAGGCCATCCGCCAGGTGATCGAAAACATCCGCTCCCGCCGGGAGACCGGGTCCGAAAAGCTCCCCGCCCACACGCCCCCGTGAAGCCAGCGGTGCAAGCAGCGCCCCGGCAGGATTTGCGGCGCGCCAGCCCCCGGCCCGGAGCGCAGCGGGACGGTCAAAAAAGCGTTGCCTCCAAAAGGGGTTGGTGGTAGTAGCATTTTTTTGCCCCGCACCTGCGCAAAAAGGGCGGGGCCGGCCACGACCCAACCGGGAGGGCGTCCTTGCGACCTCCCTGCACACGAAAGACCATGCCTTTTCCGGCCCTAACCACCCTATTTCAGAAAGCGCGGGAAACCTCCGGTCCCGGAACCCCTGCCCGCCGCGAGATCCGCCTGGACGAAGCGCTCGATGTTCTCGGGTGGGTGCTGTCCTACGACGTGCCGGAGCGCTTTTACTTCCGCCACAAGCAGGGGGCCTATGAAATCGGCGGGCTCGGCGCCGCCGTTGTGGTGGCCTCCGACCACCTGCCCGAGGTGGCCGCCGGGTTGCAGGGCATCTGGCGGCACACCCCCGAGCAGCGGGTTTACGGCGGCATGAAATTTCTGCCCTGCGGCTACCGTTCGCCGGAATGGCGGGGGTTCCGCCGTTTCCGCTTCCACATCCCGTTGGTTGAATTCATCCGGACCGCCGAGGGCCTGCGGGTCAGCGTCCATGGACCGGGCGGCACGGCCCTGGACGCGGCCCTTGAACATCTCGAAGGGCGCCGCAGGCCCCCGGCAGCCCCTGGGGCCCCCCGCATCACGGCCGTTCACGACATTCCCGAGCCCATGATCTGGAACGAGATGGTGTCAACCGCGCTCACCGAAATCCAGGGCCGTGCGCTGGACAAGATCGTGCTGTCGCGCAAAAAGGTGCTGGAAGGCACCTGGGAGATCGCCGCGCTGATGACGCGCCTGGCCGCCTTCAACGACGAGGCCTTTGTTTTCCTGCATCAGATCGGCAGTGCGACGGCCTTTATGGGCCGCTCGCCCGAGCGCCTTTTCTCGCTTCAGCTAGGCTGCCTGGAAACCGAGGCCGTGGCCGGCACCCGGCCCCGCGGCAAAACCCCCGAAGAGGACCGCCGTCTGGCCTGCGACCTTTTGCAGTCGCCCAAAGAGCTGCAGGAGCACCGCATCGTGTCGTGTTTCATGGAGGAGCGCCTCGGCCAGCACTGCCGGACCTATGACGTCCTCGCCCGTGAAGCGGTGGTCAAACTCTGCGGCGTGCAGCACATCGTCACCCGCTACTGCGGGATGCTGAAAAACGGCATGACCCCGCTGGAGGCGGTTTTGTCGCTGCACCCCACCCCCGCCGTGGGCGGCACCCCCACGGCGCACGCCATGGCGCGCATCGGCGCGTGCGAACCCTTCGAACGCGGCTGCTATGCCGCGCCCATCGGCTGGATGAACCGCTGCGAGGCGGAGTTTGCGGTAGGCCTGCGCTCCGCCCTGCTGAACGGTCAGAACCTGCACGTCTACGCCGGCGCCGGGATCGTCGCCGGGTCCGAGCCCCGGGCCGAATGGGCCGAAACCGAGCAGAAGATGGGCACCTTTCTCTGGCCGCACCACAAGGGGTGAGCCCATGTCGCGGCCGGAGACCGAAGGGGAGCTGAACGCACGCTGGGCGGACGTCATCATTGATGAACTGGTCCGAAACGGCGTCGGGGTGTTTTATATCTCGCCGGGCAACCGCAATGTGCCCCTGATCGCCGCCCTGACCCGCGAGCCGCGCGCCCGCATCAGGCTGGCCGTCGACGAGCGCGGCGGCGCCTACTGCGCTCTGGGCCATGCCCGCGCCACCGGCCGGCCGGCCGCAGTGGTCTGCACGTCGGGCACCGCCCTGGCCAACTACCTCCCGGCGGTCATCGAGGCCCACCGCGACGAGCTGCCCCTGATCGTCCTGAGCGCCGACCGGCCGCCGGAGCTGATCGACAGCGACGCCAACCAGACCATTCGCCAGGTGGGCGTCTTCGGCGGCTTCTGCCGCATGCTCCTCGATCTGCCCTGCCCGTCCGCGCCCTACCCGACGCACGCGCTGCGCATGAAGCTCGACCAGGCCGCCGCGATCTTCGACGGTCCGGTGCATGTCAACTGCCCGTTCCGCGAACCGCTGCTGCCCCCACCCGGCGCCGAACCCCGGCCCCGCGGCCCGTCCGCCGCAAGTCGGCCGGCCGCCGCCGGCCCGCAGACGCTTTTCACCCCGGTGGAAGCCGTGCCGACGGACCTTGGGGCGGTGCTCGATACCCTGCGCGCCGCAAGCCGCGGCCTGGTGGTGATCGGGCGGGTGGACCCCCGGGACGACGCGACGGCCGTCGGCCCCGTGGCCGCCGCGCTGGGCTGGCCCATCTACTGCGACGTGGGCGCCTCCCTGCGGGGGCGGCTGCCGGGGACCGGGCGCCTCTTCAGCCTGGATCACCCCGAAGCCCTGCGCCTGGTCCGGGTCTACAACCCCCGCACGATCCTGCAGTTGGGCACCGGCCTGGTCTCCAAAAACTACTACGGCCGGCTGCTGGACCGCGAGCGGCGGACGCTGGTGGTGGTCAGCCCCCGCCAGGGCTACCGCGATCCCTCGCATCAGGCGGCCTTGCGGGTGCGTGCCACGATCCGGGGCTTCTGCCGCGCGCTCGACCTCTCCGGCTTGGCCCCGTCGGACGCCGGCCCCGCCGAAGAGCTGCTGGCCGCCATGGACCGCCTCTGGGCGGCCATCCAGGCGGCGACCCCGGCGGAGGTGCTCAGTTTTCCCGCCATTGCCCGCATCCTGTGGCAGGCTCTGCCGGACGGGGAAGGACTGTTTCTAGGCAACTCGCTCACCATCCGGGTGTTCAACCAGCTGCGCGTGACGGGCCCAAAAGATGTGCGGGTGATCACCAATCGCGGGGTGAGCGGCATCGAAGGCCAGATCGCCACCGCCGTGGGCTTTGCCGAGGCCGCCGGTCGGCGCGTCACGGCCGTGCTCGGGGACGTCTCGCTGCTGCACGACCTCAATTCGCTGCTGCTCGCCAAGGCGAGCGCGGCCCCGGTGGTGATTGTGGTGGTCAACAACCAGGGCGGCCGGATCTTCGACCGGCTGCCGGTGGCCCGTCACCCCGAAATCGCCACGCCGTGGGTCACCACCCCGCACGCCATGCACTTTGCCGATGTCGCGCGCCAGTTCGGTCTGCCCTATGGCCTGGCGACGACCCCCGGGGAGCTGACCGCCGGCTATGAGGCCGCCCTCGCCGGCGGCCAAAGCCGGCTCCTGGAGGTGGCCCTGGCGCCGGAAACGGATCTGACAATCTTCCACCAAATCCAGGCGGTCCGGCTGACGCCCCCCACCTGAGAGCGCAAGCGACAAGGGCCGCCCTGGAGCGCGCGGCCGCCGGTTGCAAACCAACCGGCAGAAAGGACGGCATGGTATCCGCAATTTTCGACCCGACCGCGTGGGAGGCGGTGCCCGACACCGGCTTCAGCGACATCACCTATCACCGCGCCAAGGCCCACGGGACGGTGCGCATCGCCTTCAACCGCCCCGAGGTGCGCAACGCCTTCCGGCCCCAGACCGTGGACGAGCTCTATCGGGCCCTGGACCACGCCCGCATGACCACCGACGTCGGGGTGGTCCTGCTGACCGGCAACGGGCCCTCGCCCAAGGACGGCGGCTGGGCCTTCTGCTCGGGCGGCGACCAGCGCATCCGCGGCCGCGACGGCTACTACTACGCGGGGGATGAGGGCGTCGACCCGGCGCGCACCGGGCGGCTGCACATCCTGGAGGTCCAGCGCCTGATCCGCTTCATGCCCAAGGTGGTGATGGCGGTGGTGCCCGGCTGGGCGGTGGGAGGGGGCCACAGCCTGCACGTGGTCTGCGACCTGACCATCGCCTCGGAGGAGCACGCGCTTTTCAAACAGACCGATGCCGACGTGGCCAGCTTCGACAGCGGCTACGGTTCGGCCTACCTGGCGCGCCAGGTGGGGCAGAAGCGCGGGCGGGAGATTTTTTTCCTGGGGCTGGACTACTCGGCCCGGGAGGCCCTGGCGATGGGCATGGTCAACCGCGTGGTACCCCACGCACAGCTGGAAGCCGCCGCCCTGGAGTGGGCCGCGATCATCAATGCCAAGTCGCCGACGGCCATCCGGATGCTCAAGTTCGGCTTCAACCTGATCGACGACGGACTCGTCGGGCAGCAGCTCTTCGCCGGCGAGGCCACGCGCCTGGCCTACGCCACCGACGAGGCCCAGGAAGGCCGGAGCGCCTTTCTGGAAAAGCGCCCCAAGGACTTTTCCCGCTTTCCCTGGCACTTCTGACCCCGCCGTGCGGTTTTTTGCAGAGGGGAACTTTGACGGGTACCCTGGGGTGAGAC
The DNA here is from genome assembly GCA_022340425.1 of Desulfobacteraceae bacterium. Classification (NCBI taxonomy): domain Bacteria; kingdom Pseudomonadati; phylum Thermodesulfobacteriota; class Desulfobacteria; order Desulfobacterales; family Desulfobacteraceae; species Desulfobacteraceae bacterium. Next base: position 12,722 of record JAJDNY010000060.1, read on the forward strand.
CGGGATTGCCCAACTCTCGTATGCTTGTGTTCATTTTCTTTTGCGGAAAAGAAAACGAACCAAAAGAAACCGCCCGCGCCCCGGGGCCCTGCGGGCTGCCCTGCGCTTCTCGCAGCCGGCGGGCCCTGTGGAACTCGCTTGCGCTCAGACAGCCACAGGGCCCGCCGGCTGCTGCGATGCTCGGCCCGGGACGATGGAGCATAAAACGCCGGCTGCATGAAGCCATGGAAACCGGTTTATCATCTCTGAAAAACCCACACCTACGGGAATTGGTAATTTAATTCTATACAGGGTCCTGCATGCGCATCGTGACGGCGACGGTGGTTGCCTTTGAATTGCCCTGCCGCACCCCGCTGCCCGTGGGGCGCGCCCGGATAACCCACAGGTCGGGTCACTTGCTGGTGCTGCAAGACGAGTCCGGAAGGGTGGCGGCCGGGGAAGCCGCGCCGCTTGCCGGCTGGCGCGACAGCACGGCGGGACGCTGCCTGGCGGAGCTGCGCATCTGGGCCGAGCGGCTGGACGGCGCGGCCTGGGACCCGGCGCGCTTCGACCCCCGGGCGCCGTTGATGGGCCTGCTGCCGCCGGCGCCGGGGCGTGACGCCGACCCCGATGCGCTCTTCGCCGTGGAAAGCGCCCTTTTCTTTCTGGCCGCGGGCTGCGCCCCGCACCGCCTGAATCTGTTGGAAAGCCCGGCGGCAGCCGCCGGTATCCCCGTAAACGGCCTCTTCTTGCCGGAGGAGGACACGGCGCGCCAGGCCGCCCGCCTGCGGCGGTCGGGGGTCACGACGGTCAAAGTCAAGATCGGACAACTGCCGCCGGAGATCGAGATCCGACGGATCCGCGATCTCTGCACCCGGTTGGGCGCGGCGGTCAGCCTGCGCCTGGACGGCAACCGCCTTCTAACGGCCGCCGCCCTCCGCCGCTACCACCACGGGCTGCGTTCCCTGCCGGTGGAATACGTGGAGGAGCCGCTGCGCGGGGAGGGCCTGGAGGCCGCCCCCGGTGTGCCCTGGACCCTGGCCGCGGACCAACTGGCGGGCCGCTACCTGGACCCCGCCCGCCCCGACCTCACATGCCTGCCGGCGTGCTGCGGGGCTGTGGTGCTCAAGCCGACCCTCTTTAGCGGCCTGCACCCTCTCTGCCGGCTGCTGGCCACCGCCGGACCCGAGAGTCCTCAAATCGTGCTCAGCTCCGCCTGGAACACCGGCATCACCCTGACCCTCCTGGGAATTCTGGCCGCTATGTCGCCCACCACGGCCCGCACCGCCCACGGCCTGGACACCCTGGGCTATTTTGACGCCGACGTCGTCACCGAATCCCCGCTGGTGGCCGGTGGACGCCTGCACCTGCCAGCCTGGGCCGGAAGCGGCAGGCTGGGCTTGAACACCGACGTCGTGCGCCGGGTGGCGCCGTGAGAACGGCCTGTTGGACCGCGGCTGGTCTGGACCTGGCGGCGCACTTCGCCCGGCACGGGGAGCGCCCGGCCATCCTGCAGGCCGGCAGCAGCCTGAGCTGGCGCGCGGTCGGCCGGCGGGTCGCCGGGGCTGCGGCCGGGCTGCGGGCCCTGGGGATCCGGGAAGGCCGGCGGGTGGGGTTTTTGGCCGCCAACCGGCCGGCGCATTTCATCACCCTGCTGGCCTGCTGGGCGTGCGGCGGCGTATTCGTGCCGCTCAACTGGAAGGCACCGTCGACGGCGGTATCGGAAGGGCTGCCGCTTGACCTGCTGGTGACCGACGTTCCCCAAATCCCTGGCGTGGCCAAGCGCACCGTCGCACTTTCGGCGCTCCGGGGCGGCCAGCCGGCGGACGGCCATCGGCGACCGCTGCCGGTGGTGCCGCTGGAGCGGGAGGCCGCGATGGTCTTCACCTCCGGAAGTTCCGGGCCACCCAAGGGGGTGGTCCACAGCGTCGCCAGCTTTTTGTACAGCGCCGAGGGCACGGTTCAATTTTACGATCTGCAACCGCATCACACCTGGCTGGTGAGCCTGCCGCTGTTTCACGTCGGGGGGCTGCTGGTATTTGTGCGCTGCCTGCTGGCCGGGGCTGCCGCTGTCTTTCCCCCCAGTCTGGCGGCAATCGGCGAAGCGCTGGTCTCGCGGCGGCCGAGTTTCCTCTCCCTGGTGCCCACCCAGCTGCTCCGCATGCTCGACGACCCCCTGGCCGTCACCGCCCTGCGCGGCTGCAGAGCCGTTCTGGTGGGCGGCGCCGCCCCCGCAGCAGCCCTCATGGACCGCTGCCGCGACCTGGGGATCCCGGTTTCGCCCACCTACGGCGCCACCGAAACCTGCGCCCAGGTCACCGCCGTGGCGCCGGACGCCCCCCGCGAGGACCTGGCGACCGCCGGCCGCCCGCTACCCCACCGCCGGGTGCGGCTGGATGCGGCCGGCAGAATCGCGGTGGGGGGCAGGACCCTGCTCTCCCACTACCTGACAGCCGACGGGGTGCTCCGGCCGGTGCAAAACGGCTGGCTGCAGACCCCCGACACGGGTCGCTGGGACGCCCGCGGCAATCTCGTGGTGCTGGGCCGAACGGACCTGATCTTCCAGGCGGGGGGCGAAAACATCAACCCCGAGGAAATCGAGGGCCATCTGCTGGCGCTGCCGCACGTTCTGGAGGCGGTGGTGGTGCCGGTGCCGGACCCTGAATTCGGCCATGTGCCCTGGGCCCTGGTGGCGACATCCGGCCCGCTGGACGGGACCGCTCTGGCGGCGGCCCTGAGAAAAAAGCTGGCGGGCTTCAAGGTGCCCAAACGCTTTTTGCCCCTGGCGGCCGCCGGGGCCGCGGCGGCCGGCAAACCCGGCCGGAGCGCCCTGAGGCACTGGGCGGAACGGATGGCTGCGACCCATGGCTCCCCAAGCGACAACCCTTAATTGGCGCAGCCGGCCTCGCGGCGGGGAGCGGGTGCTGGTGCTGCTCCACGGCTTCATGGAAACCGGCGACGCGCTGGCGCCGCTGGCGCGCCGCCTGGGGGCTTCGGTGGATGCCCTCTTGCCCGACCTGCCGGGCCACGGGGGGTCCCCGTTTTCCGCCCTGCCGGCGGACAGGCGCCCGCAGGATGTTCTCGGCGCGGCCCGGGTGGTGCTGGACGACCTGACCGCGCTAGGGGTGGCGCACTTTCACCTCTACGGCTATTCCATGGGCGGGCGGGTGGCCCAGTTGATGGCGGTGGCCGCACCCGGGCGCGTGCGCACCCTCATCCTGGAGTCGGCGGGCTTCGGCCTGGCGGAGGAAGGCGCGCGCGCCCGGCGCCGGGCCGCCGATGCGGCGCTTTTGGCAAAGGTCCGGAGCCGGCGGGATTTCGCCCGCTTCCTGCGGCGCTGGCATGCCCTGCCGCTCTTCTGCACCCTGGCCGGCCATCCCGGTCTTGGGGCGCTGATCCGCGCCAAGAAGCAAAACCACCCGGCCGAGTTGTGCCGCGCCCTGGCCGTGCTGGGCCTTGGCCGCCAGCCGTTCACCCCGCCGCTTTTGGCCGCCAGCGGGGTGCCGATCCACTACCTCTTCGGCTGCCGGGATCAGAAGTATCGTAAGACGGCCGAAGACGCCGCCCGCCTTCTGCCCAGTATGGTCTGCCACCCTTTCGAGGCTGCCTCCCACAACGTGCACTTCCAGTTTCCGGATGCCGTCGCCGCGCTGATCGACCGGATCCTCGGGCTGCCCACCCGGGCCGCCATCAAACCGCTGGAGAACACCCAATGAACCCCAAAGCGCTGCTGTGCATCGGACATCGCGGGGCATGCGGCCACGCGCCGGAAAACACCCTGGCCTCCGTCCGCAAGGCCCTGGAGCTGGGGGCGCCGTGCCTGGAAATCGACGTCTACCATGTGGACCACCGCCTCGT
>JAJDNY010000061.1 GCA_022340425.1 Desulfobacteraceae bacterium
AACGCCTCCTGGGTTTGGATGAAGGCCCCGCCGATACTGATGTCTTTGACGGTGTTTCTGAAAGAGCCGTCCCGGGTGTCAAAATCCACGTCGATCTGGCAGCGGCGGCGGGGGTGGGAGCGTTTCCAGTTGGCCTGCAACTTCTCCAGGTGCCGCAGATAGATCGTCTGCTGGGCGTCCGACATCCGTTCGAACAGCTCCAGCAGGCGTTTTTTGTTTTGCTCCCGCTGCATGGACTGGGCCGCTAACGCCATCGATCACCCTCCTTGCGAATCTTAAAAGCCTGCGCGGCTTGGCCGCCGCCGGGCGCCAGCCGGCGCCCGCTTTGACACAGTCCTTATATCGTCTGCGGAGAGCAAAAGTTTACCCTGAACCCGGCTGCGCACCCAAAGGGCCGCAGGGGACGCTGGCCGTCCGGGTTGCAGGCCTCACCCCAGGCGGGTTTTGGGGCAAACGGAGAGCACCGGGCAGGGGGCCCTGCGCGCCACCCGCTCCGTGGTCGAGCCGACAAAGATCTTCTCCATCACCCCCTGGCCACGGGTTCCCAGAACGATCAGGTCGACCTGGCGCCTGAGGGCGTAGCGGGTGATCTCCTCATCGGGCAGCCCTTCGAGCAGCGCAATTTGGGGGGCACACCAGTTGCAGGCCTCCTCGGGAAGCATCCGGTCGAGGCGTTTCTTCAGGCGTTCGTGCAGGCTTTGGAACAACTCGCCGTCGGCGGCCGCCGGAAAGGCCTGCAGATCCTTGTAAATCGGGGGTTCGATGACGTGTACGAGGTGCAGTTCGGCTTCGAATTCCTGCGCCAGACTGAGGGCGTTTTCAAAGGCCAGGGCGGCATTCGGCGAAAAGTCGCACCCCACCAGGATGCGCTTCAAGCGGAAGGCGGCCGGTGGGGCGTCTGAGGACTCGGGCGAAGGGCTTTTGACAATCAGCAGGGGACAGGGCAGGGTCTGCATCAGCCTTGCGGTCACCGAGCCCAGAAGCAGGCGTCTGAGTCCGGAACGGCCGTGGGTGGCTGCGATCACAAGATCCACCTTCCGATCGGCGGCCAAACGGGTGATTTCCTCGGCCGGTTGGCCGGCGGCCACCAGAATTTCAGTGGCCACGCCGCTGTCGGCCAGCAGGGCTTTAAGCTGTTCGTGCGCCGCTTTGACAGCCCGCTCGCGCTGCGCCAGCGGATCGATATAGGCCGCGCCGTATGCCAGGACCGCCGGCTCGCCGTAGACGGCTGCCGCCGGCAAATCCACCACGTGGCAACCGTAGAGGGTGCTGCCAAATTCGCGCGCCAGCGCGATGCCGTATGGCAGGCTGCGGCCGGCAAAAGTAGAGAAGTCGGTGGTGCACAAGATGCGCTGGAGGCGGGGTCGCATGGCGAATCCTCTCTTCTTGGGGCGGGGCTGGACGGGGGCGGCGGGCCAGGGGCTTTTCGTCGCCGCGGACCTTGCGGCCGAACTGCCGCCAAGTGGAGAATATCTTAGAGGAGGCGCCCGGGGCGTGTCAAAGCAATTCTGCCCGCCGGTTGCCTCGGACAGGGACGCTGCGCTAAAAAGAATCACGCTGGTATTTTGGAAATGAATCTGGTAGGAAAAATCAAGAGGGCGCCTTCATGCGAATTCCCACCCAACGCGAATGCTTTCGGCTCATCGCCGAGATGCGGATGCTGGACCACATCGTGGCCCACTCGATCCAGGTCTGCCGGGTCGCCACCCTGCTGGTGGATCAGCTCAACGCCTGCCGGCTGGAGATCAACCGCGAACTGGTGCGGGCCTCCGCCCTGCTGCACGACATCACCAAAACCCGCAGCCTGACCACCGGCGAAAACCACGCTGCCACGGGGTGCGAATACGTGTCGCAGCGAGGCTACCCCGAGGTGGGCGAGGTCGTCGGCCAGCATGTCCAGCTGAAAGCCGCCCCGATCGACGCCACGCCCCTGGCAGCTGAGATCGTCAACTACGCCGACAAGCGGGTCTTGCACGACCGCGTGGTGCCCCTGGAGCAGCGCATGCGATACATTCTGGAGCGCTACGGCTGCAAAGCGGAGTTCAGGGAGCGCTGGCAGCGGCTCTGGTCCGATTACGTAACCATGGAAACCCGTATTTTTCGGGGCCTCCGGATTGCGCCCCGCGATCTGCCCGCCTTCCTGGATGGCGGCGGCCTGGCGGCCGACATCGCGGCCTACCGCAAAATCCTTGCGCGCACGGAACGCCCCCCCGAGAATCTCACCTGCGAGGAGACAGCGCCATGAAAAACGTTAAAGGTTTTTTTTGGGCACGCAAGGACATCGCCATTCGGTTTCTCTACACCCTGCTTTTCATGGCGATTCTGGAGATCGTCAAACTGCTGGTCCAACTGACAGTGCTCTTTCAGTTTGTCTACCTTTTCTTCACCCTGAACCAAAGCCAACCGGCGGCCCGTTTCGCCAACCGCCTGGCCGCCTACCTCTACCGTCTGACGCGCTACATGAGCTTGAACGAACAGCAGCGCCCCTTTCCCTTCAGGGATCTGCCGGATGCCATGGAACCCCCGGAGGGTGCCCCGCCCTTTTGACCCCCCGCCTTTTCAGCGTCGCAGTGTCTTTCAAAGCCCGCCGCAGCCGGGACCCCGCCCGGGGAGGCCTGCAGCCAGGAGGGTCCGGCCGCCGTCAGGAATCGTAGAAGGTCACCACCGGGTCGCGCAGAATGAGGTCGATGGCCTGCCCGGCGGCATCCGCGGCGGTCGGGAAGACACCCCGCAGGCTCCGGATATGGCGCAGGTTGTCGGCCGTTCGCAGGATCAGCATGGCCAAGTTTCCCTCCTCGATTTCCGCCAGGGACACCACCTGTTCCCAGCTGTGGCCGCTCGCCCAGGTACTCAGCGCCACCGCCGGCCGAAAAAAGAGCGGGTTGACCACGAAACCGTGATCCTGCATCTCCCGGGCAAACGGCCGCAGCCCGCGCTTGACCTTCAGAAAAGCACTCAGCAACCCCTTGGGGATCGCCTCCTTGGGGACCCGGTCATCGACCTCGCGCTCGTTGACAAATGCGGCGATGATCCCCGCCAGAATCGACGCGTCGTTTTCGGGAAAGAGCGCCTCCCGGAAGCCTTCGGCGATCAGCAGGGGCTGGTCCACCCGCAGCTGCGAGGCCCACAGCCCGTCAGCGGTCAGCCCATCGGCGGCATCCACGTAGCCGTGGGTCTTGAGAAAACTCAGATGCCGCAGAAAGTCCTGCCACAAAACCGCTGTTCCCGTGGGCGCCTGACGCCCCCCGCCCTTGCGGCCGCGCGCCTGGGCTTGCTGGTAGGCCCCGAAGGACTTCTGCAGAAGTTCCTCGATCTGCCCGGGGCTGTGGGACAAGAGCAGGTTGAGCACCATCGAGAAGTTTATTTTGATCTGGCTGAGCACCGGCGAGGGGGCTGCGTCGATCAGTTTGGCGATGAAGCGCAGGTCCATGAACTTGGTGGGCACGGCCAGGGCAAAGCCGATCTGGTCCATTCCGCGGCGGCCGGCGCGGCCGGTCATCTGGTGGAATTCGGTCGCCGTCAGGGGCAGAAACTCAGTGCCGTTGAAGCGGTCGGAGTTCAGGAAGGCCACCGTGCGGGCCGGAAAATTGACACCCGCGGCCACTGTCGAGGTGGCAAAAACGGCGTCCAAAAGGCCTTCCAGCATGAGGGTCTCCACCAGAATTTTCCATGACGGCAGCTGGCCACTGTGATGCGCGGCCACCGCCATGTGCTCAAGCGCCCGCATCTGACGGTGGCCCGCCAGATGCGGGCTCTGGGCCACCAGGGCGGCGATCCGGCGGCTGAGGCGCTGCTGCCGTTCCGGGTTCCGGATCTGGTTCTGCCGGCAGAGATCGAGCGCGTTGTCGCAGTCGGCCCGCGATTTCAGAAAGAAAATCGCCGGCAGCAGGCGGAACTTGCGTAAAACCTTGAGCAGGTCGCCAAAGGGCGGCAGTCTGCCGGGCGGCGCGAGCCGGGGCGGGTGCTGACTGCCGATAAACTCCCGCACCTTTTTGTGGAGAACCATTTTTTTGGAAGCTCCGGCGGGCACCAGCAGCGGGTAGAGCGTCCCGGAGGGGTGCAGCAGCAGCGGGTAAAGCGGCACCGGCCGGCGGTTTTCGACCACCACCCGGCAGGGCCTGGCACGCATGGCGGTCAGCCAGCCGGCTATCTGATCGGCATTGCCGATGGTAGCCGAGAGCAGCAGCAGCGGGATGCGCAGCGGCAGGTAGATCATCACCTCCTCCCAGACCACCCCGCGGTCGGGGTCGCCCAGGAAGTGGGCCTCGTCCAGAACCACGAAATCGGATGCCAAGTCCTCGCCCCGGTGCATGGCATCGTACAATTGATTGCGCAGGATTTCGGTGGTCCCGACGATGATGGCGGCGTCCGGATTTTCCTTGCGGTCGCCGGTGAGAATGCCCACCTGTTCGCGTCCGAAAATCTCCTTGAACTCGGCATATTTGGCGTTGGAGAGGGCCTTCAGGGGGGAGGCGTACCAGCACCGCCCGCCGGCATCGAAACGCTGCCGGATGGCTTCCACCGCTATCCAGGTTTTGCCGGCACCGGTGGGGGCGCTCACCAGGCAGTCGGAGTCGCCCACCGCCGCCACCGCTTCCAGTTGAAACGGATCCGGTTGAAAGGGGCGCGTTGCCGGTCTGCCGATGGTGGCGAAAACTTTCTTCAACCGGCTGTCGGCCCCGGGCCGGATGGCCGCCACGCGCGGTTTGCGGTGAGCCACGGTTTTGGAGCGGGGCGGGTATTTGCGGGGGGTGTAGATCACAGCCGGGCGATCATCTCTTTGACCACCGCTTTGGCCGGGGAGGCCACGTCGAAGGGCGAAACGCCCGCCAGATCGGCCTCGATCAGGGCATTGTCGTAGGGCAGGAATCCCAGAAAGGCAAAGCCCGCGAGGTGCTCCCGCAGAAAGGCTTCGTCCCGCGGACTGCGGATCTTGTTGCCCACGACCGCGATATTGTCCAGGCCGATCTCGCCCGCCAGCTTGCGGATGTGCTCGGCGGTATCGATGCTGCGACGCCCCGGCTCGACGACCACCAGCAGGCGGTTGACCGCCCGGGCGGTGCCCCGGCCGAGGTGTTCGATCCCGGCCTCCATGTCCATCACCACCACTTCGTTGCGGGCTAGGACGATGTGGGTGACCAGCGCGCGCAGCAGGGTGCTCTCGGGACAGATGCAACCCGACCCGCCCTTCTGAACCCCGCCGAGACGCATCAACTTGATGTTTTCCAACCGCACCGACAGGGCATCGGGCAAATCGTCGACTTTGGGGTTGAGCTTGAAAAATCCGCCGATACTGCCGGGTCTAGCCTCGGTGCGCTCGAAGATCAGCTCTTTCATTTCGGCGATGGGCGTGATGGCATCGGCCCCAGCAATGCCCAAAGCCGCGGCCAGGTTGGCATCGGGGTCGGCATCGATGGCCAGCACGTGCTTGCCCATTTCGTTCAGGTTGCGGATGAGAAGCGCGGAGAAGGTGGTTTTGCCGACACCCCCTTTGCCGCTGATGGCCAGTTTCATATGACCGTTCCTTTCCCTTGCGTTGGTTGGCCCGGCCCGCTGCAAACGGCCGCCGGCGCTTGCCGGAATGGTGCAAAAAAAACAGGGCCGGTGGCCCCGACCGGGCTGAATTCAATCTGGCATCAATATAACACAGCCGGGAAAGCGGGCAAGGCGTTAATTCCGGCGGCCGCCACCGCGGCCATGAGGGGATCGCAAAACGCCTTGCCCGGCGCCGGCCTGTCGTGTTAGGAGGATGGCCCGTCCCGTAGTGCTTTTGACCGGGCGAGCGCGCCCAAGCCGCCCGGGCCCGCCCGCCCCGGATCTGGCCGAAAGCCCCCAGGACACGGAGGAGGCCCGTGTGGCACCAAACACGCCCCAAAACCCGCCGCAAGCGCTGCACGCCCCGCTGATCCTAGCTCCGGCCGGGAGCCGGGACGCTTTTCTGGCGGCCCTTGCGGCCGGTGCCGATGCGGTCTATTGCGGCCTGAAAGCCTTCTCGGCGCGGATGGCGGCCCAGAATTTCAGCGTCGCGGAATTGGCCGCCCTGACCCGTCTGGCGCATGCACGCGGCGTCCGGGTGCACGTGGCCTTGAACACCCTCCTCAGGCCGGGCGACCTGGACCCCGCCGGCAGCCTGCTGGTGCAGCTGGAAAAACAGGTTCAGCCCGACGCCCTGATCTTTCAGGACCCCGCCGTACCGGCCCTGGCGCACCAGGCCGGGCTGCGCGCCGAGCTGCACCTCTCCACCCTGGCCAACCTGAGCTTTCCCCTCGGCCTGGAAGGCGTCCACCGGCAGCTGGGGGTCTCGACGGTGGTCCTGCCGCGCGAGCTCAGCGTCGACGAGATCAAGGCCATGGCCCTGGTTTGCCCGCCGGGGCTGGCGCTGGAGGTCTTTGTCCACGGGGCCCTTTGCTACGCCGTGTCGGGGCGCTGTTACTGGAGCAGCTGGTTCGGCGGCAAAAGCGGACTGCGCGGGCGCTGCGTCCAACCCTGCCGGCGCTACTACACCCAGGGCGGGGCGGGACGCAAATTTTTCTCCTGCCAGGACCTCAGCCTGGATGTACTCGTCAAGGTTTTGGCGGGCATCCCGGCCGTGCGCGTCTGGAAGATCGAGGGGCGCAAGAAAGGCCCCCACTACGTCTACTACACCACCCGGGCCTACCGCCTGCTGCGCGACCAGGGGCGCGACCCGCAGAGCAAGCGGACCGCCCTGGCCCTGCTGGAGCGGTCCCTGGGCCGCAGGGGAACCCATTACCACTTTCTGCCCCAGCGCCCCCAGAACCCGATCCCGGCCGACGGCCGAACCGGCTCGGGCCTCTTCGTGGGCAAGACCCGGACGGAGCAGCAAGCCCTCTCGCTGGCGCCCCGCGAGGCGCTGCTGCCGGGGGACGTGCTGCGCCTGGGCTTTGAGGACGAAACTGCCCACGCCATCCAGCGGGTCGGCAAATTCGTCCCCAAGGGCGGGCGTCTGATCCTCAAGAGCGGCAAGCCCGGCGCCGCCCATAAGGGGCTGCCGGTATTTCTGATCGACCGCCGTGAAAAGGCCCTGGCCGACATGCTCGCCGAATTGGAGCGGGCCCTTGCGCCACCGCGGGCGGCGGCAGTTCCCGCCTTTCAAACCCGGCTGCCGACCGCACCTCGCGGCAAAACGGATGCCATCGAGATCCAGATTCACCGCCTGCCGGTGCGCCCCCCCAAAAAAGAAGCGGCCGGCTGCTGGATTTCGGCCGGCGCCCTCCAGGCCACCTCGCCGGGCGCGGCCAAGCGCCTGTGGTGGTGGCTGCCACCGGTGGTCTGGCCGGACAGCGAAAAACTCCTCGGCCAACAGGTGGCCGAGCTGCTGGGCTGGGGGGCCGGGCACTTCGTGCTCAACGCGCCCTGGCAGACCGTTTTTTTCCCCCAAGGGGCGCGGCTGGAACTGTGGGCCGGCCCTTTCTGCAACATCGCCAACCCGCTGGCGCTGCAGACGCTGGCGGGGGCCGGTTTCAGCGGGGCGGTGGTCAGCCCCGAACTCTCCGGCCGGGAGTTTCTGAGGCTACCGCCGCTGAGCCCCCTGCCGCTGGGAATCGTGCTGGCGGGCCACTGGCCGCTTTGCATCTCGCGGGTGGTGGACGCAGGCCTCGCGCTGCAGCAGCCCTTTGAAAGCCCCAAGGGCGAGCAGGCCTGGGTCAAGCGTCATGAAGGACAATACTGGGTTTATCCGGGGTGGCGGCTGGACCTGACCGCCAAGAAAGCGGAACTGCGCCGGGCGGGCTACCGCCTGTTAATCCATTTAAACGAGCCCGTCCCCCAATCGGTGCACCTCAAGCAGCGCCCCGGCTTGTGGAACTGGGACCTGGGGCTTCAGTAGCCCGACGGTCGCAGAGGCCGCCAAAAGGGCCTGGCAAGAGGATTTTCGGGATGACATCCGCCGCCGCACCACCGCAGTCAGGCTTTCAATCCGTGGCGCTGATATCCGCCCCCTGGCCGTTTTTCAGCCGCCCATCGATTCAGTTGGGCAGCCTCAAAGCCTATCTGAAACGCGCGCTGCCCGATCTCAGAATCGACGCCCACCACTTTTACCTCAAGCTGGCGGCCGAGATCGGCTACGACACCTACCACGGCATCTCGGAGCGCAGCTGGCTGGCCGAGAGCGTCTATGCAACCCTGCTCTACCCCCAACGACAAGCGGCCGCCCGCAAGCTGTTCGAAAGCGAGGCGCGCAAGGTGGCCCGGCTGCGCGGGGTGAATTTCGAGGCCCTCTGTGGAAAGGTCAAAAAGCTCACGGATCACTGGATCACCAGTGTCGAGTGGCAAAAAACGGGGTTGGCCGGTTTTTCCCTCTGTCTCTGTCAGCTGACCGCCAGCCTTTACTGTATCCGCCGGATCAAGGCCCTGGCCCCGCAACTGCCCGTGGTGGCCGGCGGCTCGATGTTCGCGGGTCCGGCCCTCGCCGGGCTGATGGCCGCCTTTCCCGAGATCGACTTCATGGTCAACGGTGAAGGTGAACGCCCGTTGACCCGCCTGGTTCAACAGCTTAAATCAGCCGCCGGCCCGCAGGCGGTCCCCAGCCTGCCGGGCCTCGTGCGGCGCGCCGACCTGGCAGACAACCGGGAGCCGCTGCAGGACCAGCTGCCGTCTCTGGCCGCATTGCCGCCGCCGGATTACGACGACTACTTCCGCCTGCTGGGGGAGCTCGGGCCCGACAAGGCCTTTTTCCCGACCCTCTCGGCTGAAATCTCACGCGGCTGCTACTGGCGCAGTACCCGCCGCGACGGGGTGCCCGCGGGCTGCGCCTTTTGCAACCTCAACCGCCAGTGGCAGGGCTACCGCTTCAAACCCCCGCAGCAGGTGGCCAGCGAAATCGACGGCCTCACCCGGCGCTACCGGCTGCTTTCCGTGGCGTTGATGGACAACCTCCTGCCAGCCCGACAGTCCCCGGAGATCTTTGCCCGCCTGCAGGCCCTGAAGAAGGATCTCAGCCTCTTTGGCGAGATCCGGGCCACCACCCCGCTCGCCACCCTGGGGGTCATGCGGGCGGCCGGGGTCCAGGAGGTCCAGATCGGCATCGAAGCCCTCAGCACCCGGCTGTTACGCAAACTCAACAAGGGCACGACGGCCATCCAGAACCTGGAGATCATGAAGCACTGCGAGGCGCTGGGCATCGAAAACCGCGCCAACCTGATCTGCGGCTTTCCCGGCAGCGACGACCAGGATGTGGCCGAAACCCTGGCGACTCTGGACTTCGCCCTGCCCTTCCGGCCCCCCAAGACCGTTTATTTCTGGCTGGGAACGGGAAGCCCGGTGTGGCAGCACCCGGAGCGATTCGGCATCCGGGGGGTGGCCAACCACCCGCGCTACAGGGCGCTTTTCCCGCCCGAGACGCTGCGCCGGATCACTTTCATCACCCAATGCTACCGCGGGGACCAGGGCCGCCAGCGGGCCCGCTGGCGACCGGTTGAGAAGAAGGTCCGGGGCTGGGCGGCGGCCTACGCCGCGCTGCACCGCGCACCGGCCAGCCCGCCGATTCTCGGCTACCGGGACGGCGGGGATTTCCTGATCATCCGCCAGCGTCGCCCGGGAGCCGATACTCAGACCCATCGGCTGTTGAACACGTCGCGCGCCATCTACCTTTTCTGCGAACAGAACCGGAGCCTGGCGGCCATCACCCGACGCTTTTGCGCTCCGGGAGAAGCCGAAATCAGGGCTTTTTTAAGCGTGATGGTGGCCAAGCGGCTGATGTTTGCGGAAGGGGACCGCTATTTGAGCCTGGCGGTGCCGGCCGGCCGCCAACGGGGCGCATGACACGCCGCCCGGCCCGCGGTGGCGCCGGCGGGGGCCTTTTTTTGCGGGAGGGGCCTCAATCGAAGGGCGTCAGGCTTTCACAGCCGGTGGGGGTGACCAGCAGGGTCTGTTCGAACTGGGCTGAAAGCGAGCCGTCGGCGGTAACCGCCGTCCACCGGTCGTCCAGGACGCGCAGCTCCTTGCGCCCCAGGTTGATCATCGGCTCGATGGTGAACACCATCCCCGGCACCAGCACCACCCCCTGCCCCTTGCGGCCGTAATGCGGAATTTGCGGGGCTTCGTGGAAATCAAAGCCCACCCCGTGCCCGACGAACTCGCGGACCACCGAGCAGCCCTGACCCTCGGCATACTGCTGAATCGCCCAGCCGATGTCGCCGACGGTGTTGCCGGGGCGCACCGCTGCCATCCCCCGGCGCAGGCACTCGCGGCTGACGGCCACGATCTTGCGGGCATCGGGGCCGGCGGTGCCCACGAAGAAGGTTTTGTTGCAGTCGGCATAGTAGCCGTTGAGAATCGGGGTCACATCGACGTTGACGATGTCCCCGTCGTTGAGCACGCGCGGCCCGGGGATGCCGTGGCAGATGACCTCGTTGACCGAAACGCAGACGCTCTTGGGATAGCCCCGGTAGTTGAGGGGTGCGGAAACGGCGCCGGCGGCCGAAGTGAGCGCATCCACCAGGGTATTGATCTCGTCGGTGGCGATGCCGGGCCGGATCATGGTCTCCACCCGATTCAGGATATCCAGCGCCAGCCGACCGGCTTGCTTGATGGCCGCGATGTCCTCCGGTGCCTTCAGCCGAATCTGGTATTTTTTGAAATAAAGCTGCTTCAGGTCCACTGCCCGGGCAGCCTCTTTGCCCAGGCAGCATTTCTTGTATTTCAGACCGCTGCCGCAGGGGCAGGGGTCGTTTCGTCCAACCCGCTGGTGTTTCATGATCATGCGCTCTTTCCTGGGAGAATTAAGGGCCCCGGCAGGATTGCTGTAGCACATGCCGCCGCCTTTTTGAATGCCTAATCGGCCAGCCGCCCAGCGGTCCCGGGCCCGCCGTCATGGCCTTGACGATGAGCGCCGGTGATCGCTGTCAAAAATCCGCTGGAAATCCTTTCGAATCCTCCGCCCCGGCCCGGCTGCAGCGCCAGCCGGCGGCGGGCCCCCCTATTGTTTCCGGTGGCATCATATTTGCTTTAAGCCTCTTCAACCCGTGGGCGCGGCAGACCTCACCCCCTGGGTTATCACTTGGAAAAAACCATTCCACGACCAAACTTGATGAAGCGGTAAAAAGTCAAAATCCAGACGGTTTCGCCAAAAGTCCAAGTTTAAGGCGCGCAAATCTCAGCGGCGTGAGGCGTACTAATGTACGCCGCAGCGACTTCGAGATGCGGCGCAACGCAGAAATTGGACTTTTTGCGGAACCGTCAAACTTCGCGCGGCGAACCCGCACCCCATGACCCGATCCTGCGACATACCGGCCGATCCGGCGCGACCCGGACAATCGCCCCCCCACCTTCAGCGGGTATACCTCGAATTTTACCGCCTGCGCGAGCCGCCCTTTGCCATCACGCCCGACCCAGAGTTCCTCTTCCTTTCCCAGACCCACTTGAGCGCCATCGACAAGATCCTCTACGGCATCCAGAGCCGGATGGGGGTGATCTTGCTGAGCGGCGAGGTAGGGACCGGCAAAACCACCCTCTGCCGGGTGCTGCTGGACCGCCTGGAGGACCGCGCGGTCACCGTATATCTGATCAATCCCTCTTTTTCCGGCCGGGAGCTGATCGCGGCGATCCTGGAGGACCTCGGCCGCCCCTGCCCCGCGGACGCCACCAAAAAGGACCTGATCGACGCCCTCAACCGCTTCCTGCTGGCCGCCGACCCGCAGCGGCCGGTGGTGATTCTGATCGACGACGCCCAGAGCCTCCCGTTGGAAACCATGGAGGATCTGCGCCTGCTGTCGAACCTGGAGACCGACAAGCAAAAGCTGCTGCAAGTGATTCTCGCCGGACAGCCTGAGCTGGAAAGCCGGATTGGGCAGCCGGCCCTGCGCCAGCTGGCGCAGCGGGTGGCAATCCACTGCCGCCTGGAGCGCCTGGCGCCGGATGAAATCCAGGCCTATATCGCACGGCGCCTGTTCGTCGCTGGCGACCAGGGGCAGATCCGCTTCCCTCCCCGGGTGGCCGCCAAAATCCACCGGATCACCGACGGCATCCCGCGCATGATCAACAAGGTCTGTGACCTGGCCCTGACGGCGGCTTACACCCAAGGTGCCCACTGCGTCACAGCGGGGCATCTGCGGGCCGCGGCAACCGAGCTGGTCGGCCCCCAGGCCAAGAACCACCGCCGGCGCCGGATGGCAGCGCTGCGCCCCGCAGCCGCCTGCGCCGCGGCGGCCCTGCTGTTGGCCGGGGTCTGCGGCTTGCCGGCTTTCCCGCCCCCCAGCAGCGAAAAACCCGCGCCGATGGCCGCCCCCCAGGCGGCTGCGGCGGCCGGGGCGCCGGAAACTGCCCCAGCCCCTGGGGACACCACAGCCCCCGACAGCGGGGATGAGGCGGCGGCGCTTGCCGCGGGCCGCGGGGCCTTCGTGCTCCTCTTGGGTTCTTCCCGGTCGCTGGCCCACACCCGAGGCGCGGTCCTGGAATTGCGCCGCCAGGGCGTCACGGCGCACTGGAACCCCGTCGATATGGGCAAACGCGGCCTTTGGTACCGCATATTTACCGGGCGCTTCGAGGACCGCGCGGCAGCCGAACGATTCAAGAACGTCCACGGTCTCACGGAGTCCCTGGTGCTGAAAGCCCCCCTGACCCTTGTGCTCGGGGAGGCCGAACGGCCGGAGGCGTTCGCGCCGATCATGGCCCTGCTGGACGAAAATCGGTATGACGCCTTTGTCGTGGCGGCAGGTCCAAACCGTTACCGGCTGGCCTCGGGAGCCTATGTCAGCTCCCAGCAGGCCGCCCAAGGCGCGGCGGAATTGTCGCGCTACGGGCTGAACCCGCGGGTGGTGCCGGGATGAGCGCGCCCGACGCCCGGGGCCCGCAGCGATCGGCCCGCAGCGATCAAGCGGTCCAGGGGAGGACCGAGTGAGCCTGCTCAATGACGCCCTGCGCAAACGCCGGCAAGAGAACGCAGGCCACCAGCAACGGCCGGCAACGCCAGCGCCGATTGCTGTTTCCGGACACCGGCGGCCGCGGGCCACCTGGTTGGCCGCCGTGGCACTGGCGGCCGGCGGCCTGTCCATTCCCCTCTGGCAGACCGCCGGAACCCACGAACTCTCGCCGCCGCCCCTGAAAACGGTTGCAAACCCACCGTCCGGACTACTTTCCCAGGCCCTGTCGGCCCCCGCCGGACCGCCGCCAGCGGCGCTCCCGCCCTCGGCAGCGAATGCCCCATCAGTTCCCACGGCAACGGACGCGCCCCCGGCGAGCGCCGCGGCCGAGGGGGTGCCGAAGCCCAAGCCGGCCGCCGCGCGCCCCCCCCGGCCGGCCCGTACACGGCCGGCAAAACCGGCGGCTGAAGAGAGCCCCTTTTACACCAAAGCCAAAGCCCTGCACCGCCAGCAGCGCTATCGCGAGGCCATCGGCTTTTATCGCCAGGCGCTGGCGCTCAACCCGGATCACGCGGCCTGCCGTTTTAATCTGGCCACCGCCTACCTGGCCAGCGACGCTTTCGGGGACGCCTACCCGCTTCTCATGGCCTTGGCGGCCAGCGCGCCGTCAAACCCCGACATCCAGTTGAACCTGGCCATCGCCGAAATCGGGGCCGGGCGCCTTGAGGCCGCGGCCGTCAGCCTGGAGACGGCCCAGGGGCTGCCGGCGGCGCCGCTATTTGAGATTCATTTTCACCACGGCATTCTGCACGGCCGTTGCGGCCGCCCCCAGGCCGCCATCGCCAGCTACCGGCGGGCCATGGCGCTCAAGCCGGGGCACAGCGGGGTGCTCCTCAACCTGGCGCTGACCTATGATCGGCTGGCGCACTACCCGGAGGCGCTGGACTACTACCTGCGCTCGCTTGCGGCCGGGGACGGTCTTACCGCGCAGGAAAGCGACCAGATCCGCCGGCGGATTCGGCAACTCCAGAGCTACCTCAGCACAGCGGCCGAAGCCGCGCCGGATCGGCATCTATCGTCGGCCGCGGGCCGGCCGCAACCGGAGGGGCGCTGACGCATGAAAAAACGGATTGGCGACATCCTGACCGAAATGGGCTTCATCGGCGCCGACCAGCTGGAAATGGCGCTCATGGAGACCCGCAAAACCGGCCTTATGCTGGGCGACGTCCTCCTGCGGCTGGACTGGGTCACCGAAGAGCAGCTCCAGATGGCCATCGCCGTACAGAGCGGGGCCCAAATCCTGGATACCAGCAGTGTCGGCATCGATCCGGCTCTGCTGACCGAAATCCCCCAGGAGTTCGTCAACGAACACGGCATCTTCCCCTTCGAGAAGGACGGCCAGACCCTCAAAGCCGCCACCAGCAATCCCTTCGACGTCATTGCGCGCGACAAGCTGGCGCGCCTGACCGGCTATCGGGTGGTCACCTTCATCGCCCCCAAGACCTGGATCGCCAGGGCCATCGCCCTCTATTACCAGACCGCCCAGACCATCGACAACGAGATCGAGGCCATCACCCGCGCCGGCCTCTCCGAGCGCGCCGCGGAGCAGAACCAGATCGTCACCCTGGCCGATCTCTTGGTCGACAAGGGCTACGTCATAGGCGCCAGCGACATCCACGTGGTGCCCGACACCAACCTGGTGCGGGTGTACTACCGCATCGACGGCGTGCTTCACCAGACCTATCTCTTCGCCAAAACCTTTCAACAGAGCCTGATCACGCGCTTCAAGATCATGGCCGACATGGATATCTCCAACCCCAACATCCCCCACGACGGCCGGATTCGCTACAACGGCAAGGTCGGCACCTTCGACATGCGGGTTTCAACCTTTCCTACCCAGCTCGGGGAAACCGTCGTGATGCGCCTGCTGGTGTATGACAAGGTCGTGGGCGAGCTGAACAATCTCGGCTTGGAGGAAGACGATTTGGCCCGCTTCCGGGAAGGCATTCGCCGGCCCTACGGCCTGATTTTGACCACCGGCCCCACCGGCTCGGGCAAGACCACCACTCTCTACACGGCCCTGATGGCCATCAACAGTCCCCACATCAACGTCATGACGGTCGAGGACCCCATCGAGTATGCCATTCCCACCATCCGCCAGACGGCCGTCAACCCCAAGGCCGGACTGAGCTTCAGCAATGCGCTGCGCTCGGCCATGCGCCAGGACCCGGACGTGATTCTGGTGGGGGAGATCCGCGACCGGGAAACGGCGGACTTGGCCCTGCAGGCGGCCTTGACCGGCCACCTGGTGCTCTCCACCCTGCACACCAATGACGCCGCCTCGGCCATCAACCGCCTCCTGGACCTTGGGGTCAACACCAGCATCCTGACCGCATCCCTCTCGATGGTGGTCGCCCAGCGGCTGGTGCGGCGGGTCTGCCCCCACTGCGTCCAACACGCGGCGCCAACCGCCGAGGAGGCTGCGCTGTTCGCCCGCCAGGGTCTCACGGCCCCGCCCCTGCTGGCCCGGCCGGTGGGCTGCGGAAGCTGCTACCAGTCGGGATACCGGGGACGGACCGGCATCTATGAGGTTCTGCGGGTGGACCGCGCAATCGGCGAACTGATCTTTGGCGGGGCGCTCCACAGCACCATCGAAGACGCGGCCGTCAAGGCCGGAACGAGCCTGATGTACCGCCAGGCACTGAAAAAAGCCGTCCGGGGGGTCACGACCCTCGAGGAGGTCTTCCGGGTGGCGGCCGATGCCTGATTTCCGTTACCGGGCCATCGACGACAGCGGCCGCCTGTGCCGGGGAAGCGCCACGGCCCTGAGCGAAGGGGAGGTGGCGCAGATCCTGTTGGACAGGGGCCTGAACCTGATCGACTGCCGCAAGTCCCGGAGAACCGGCCTGACCCGGGCCTTTTCATCCGGACGGATCCCGCCGCGGCTGCTGATCGAATTCTACCACCGCCTTTCACAGGCGCTGAGGCTGGGACTGCCGATGCTGGCGGCCCTGGAGGAGAACGCCAGCACACTGCCCTCCCCGATGCTGAAAAAAATCATCGGCGAAATGCGTCTTGCCATCGCCGGCGGCCAGAGCCTGCAAGCCGCCGCCGCCCGCTTCGGCCGGATCTTCCCCAAGCTGGACCTGGCGGTCATCGGGATGGGCGAAAAAACCGGTGAGCTACCCAAATCGCTGCAAGAGCTCGCCGATTTCCGCGAATGGAAGGAAGACATCCGCGCGACCCTGCGACGGGCGACCGTTTACCCGGCCTTTGTGCTAACCGCCGTCACGGCCGTTCTGGGGGTATGGGTGGGCTACGTCCTGCCCCAAATGGCCAAAGTGCTGGCCGAAATGGGGGTTATCCTGCCCCAGGCAACCCGCTGGGTGTTGGGGGTCAGCGGGTTTCTTCGCCAGCAGTGGGTGCCGCTGGGCGCCGGGCTGGGGCTGTTGGCGGTAGCCTTTTTGCTGGCACGGAAAAGCGCCCGGGGCGCCGTCTGCCTCGACCGCCTGCTACTCGGGCTGCCACTGGCGGGCCCGATTGCGGTCAATATCGTCATGGCGCGCCTGAGCCACAATTTCGCCACGATGTACCACGCCGGCTTGAACATCCATCAAATTTTCGAGATTCTCAGCCGCGACGTCCTGGGCAACCGCTTTGTGGAAAAGCGCGTGGGCCGAGTCTACAGCGAGGTTCAGGGCGGCAAGCCTTTGGCGGCCGCCTTCGAGGGCGCGGGCGGGTTTCCGCCGCTGCTGTTGGGGGCGATTCGCAACGGGGAATCCACCGGCACCCTGGACGAGGCCTTCAACCGACTGGGGGATTACTACAACGGCGAGGTCAAGCGCACGATGCAACTTCTGGTCAACGCCTTGGAGCCGATTTCGATTTTGGCACTGGGAGGGATTTTCGGACTGATTCTGCTCTCGATCCTGCTGCCGCTCTACGACGTCATCGGCGAGTTCGGCAAAGCCTATTGAGGATGCAACCGCCCAAGACCTGCGCTAAGGGGCCTCAGGGCACGATGACCAGCTGGTCGTCGGCAAGTGTCAGGGGGCTGGCAGGCGCGGAGCCCACCACCGAGCCGGCCCCGGCGGCGGCGCTGCCCAGGCGCACACGGCTGCCCGGCACCATTTCAAAGGCCGCCGTTGCCCCCGGGGCCAGCATGCCGGCATCGGTGGCACGGTTCATGTCATAGACATAGACGGCCGCGGCCGAGCGATTGCTGACCGTCAGGCGCGCCACCTGACCGCAGACCGCGGCGAAAAGTTCCGTCCCACCCACATAGGTGGTAAGATCGTCGAACCCGCCGGCCGGCGGATGGCGCAGATAGTTGGGGGCGCCGTCACTGTTGTCGCCCCGGTGGGGGCCGGCGGCGACCGCATCGAACACGCTGCCGTTTGAATCCGCGTCCATGGGCCCCGCACTGACCAAAACCGCGGCCACTGAAAAACCCGCCGCCGCACCGTCGGCGTCGACCATCAGCGGACCGCCGCTCAGACCGCCGTGAAGCGCGCTGCAGCTGCCGGCACGGTCGGCCCCCAGGCTGCTGTTGAGGGCGTACTTGAGCGGCCGTTTGTAGGTGTCCGCGGGGCTGATCTGAAGTTCGCGGCAGGGCAGGTTCCCCACGAGGGCATGGCTGTTGCCCTGACCGTCGCCATCGGTGTCGGCCCAGGGCAGACGCCCGTTGACCACCGCGTAGGTCACCAACGCGTTTTTGGCCTGGATCAGATACTGCTGACTGTCACTGCGGGCCTTGCGTGCGGCCAGCATCCCCATGAGAGACACCCCGCCGCCGGCCAAGAGGCCGACAATCACCATCACGATGGCGATTTCCAGCAGGGTGAATCCGTTTTGCCCCCGCAGGGGTGAAGGCCTCATTTCCATGAACGGCACGCGGTTTGAGGGTGACTGAGGTTCACCGGGGGGGCCGTCAGACAGGAAGAGGACACCCCGCCGGGGCGCGTCCTCTCCTGCCCAGGTCAAACCGACCGGTCCCGAATCAGAACCGCATGTAAAGGGTCGGGACGCTGGTTCCGGTGGTGTAGGCCGTGCTGCCAACGATGCTGCCGGTATTGCTGTTGCCGTCGTCATACTTGCTGTCGATCTCCTGGCAGACCTCGCCCGGCAGGTTGAGAAAGTAAAAATAGTGATCCGGCGGGGTGGTGTTACCCGGCGGATTGACATGCCCCAAATAGACATTGCCGGCGAAGGCGTGTTTGGGAAGATCACTGGTGCCGTTGTAGGTGCCGGTTATCAGCCCGTCAATGCCGAGATCGTTGAAAACCTCATAGATCTCGGCACCAGCGATCTGCCCGTTGCCGTTGCCTTCCAGGTCCGCCCCGCCGGCCGGAACCGCGCCCAGGTTTTCATCCCCCGGGTAAACCCCGTAGCGGTCGAAGAAGGTCATCACCGCCGCCCGCAGTTCGTCGGCCTGTTTGACCACCCGCTTGGTTTTGGCGTTGTGGACCATGGCCTGCCCCTTGAGCACGCCACCGATGAGCAGACCGATGATCACCATCACGATGGCAATTTCGACGAGGGTGAAGCCGGCCTGACCGGCCAAGGTTTTTCTTAAGCTGCGCATGACAATCCTCCATAATGGGCTAATGTCTATTTTAACTGACGCGTAAAAACAAAATCGGTGGAACCACCCAACAACTTTATAACCTCTGTCCTATGCCCCCTTGCCGGGGGCCAACGGGAGCGACTTGATATAGGGGGTGATGAAAATGACCAGCTCCCTGTTTTCCTCCGATTCTTGGATTTGCCGAAACAGCTGCCCGAGGTAGGGCAAATCCCCCAGCAGCGGCAGCCCCCGATGATTCAACTGTTTGATTTCGCTGATCAGCCCGGCCAGAATAAAAGACTGGCCCTCCCGCACGCGCACCATGGTGGCCAGTTCCTGCAGGTCGATGACGGGGTTGGATATGGTCTGGGTGAAAAAGGAATCGGTGGGAATCTCCAGTTCAACCTCGCGCTGAATCCGGGTGATGGTGGGCACCACGTGCAGGGTCACGATGCCCTCTTGGGAAATCTGGGGGGTGAGACCCAGCTGAAGCCCCAGGATCACCCGCTTGATGGAGGAGCCGATGGTGGTGACGCCGGTATCGAAATCCCGATCGACGCCATCGATATCGGTGAAGGGAAACTGCGACCCGACGGTGAGCACCGCCGATTGACGGTTCATCACGGAAAGGTGCGGATTGGAGAGGACCGACACGTCCCCCTGGGTGCGCAGAAAATCGAGAACCGCGCTGAAGCGCGACTGGTCGGCCAGCGCGATCACCCCGTTGCTGTTGAAACCAAGGTCGAACTGGTCCGGCAGGGCCCCCCAGCTGGAGGTGAATTCCACCTGGAGGTTGGTCCAGTCGATGCCGTATTTGTGTTCGTCATTTAAGACCACCTCCATGATCCGGGCTTCGATGAACACCTGGCGGTGCAGGCTTTCCGAAAGCGAATCGAGAAACCCGACCATGGTGGCCACCCGCCGCGGGAGGTCGGCGATGTAGATCAGCCCGGCGTTGCGGTTGAGCCGCAAAACCCCTTCTTCGGACTTCAGCCCCTCCAGGGTTTCGGCGATGCTGGTCCACAAATCGGTATTTTCGCCGCTGCGCCTGGCCTTGACCTGATATTTTCCGGCGACCCCCGAGTTCTCGACGCTGGATGCCAGCATGTCCCCGCCCACCTCGATGTCGGTCTCACCCACCAGGTCCAGGATGTCCAGCTGATAGACCCGCTCCTGGAAGCGCTTGAGGTGCAGGCAGCCGCCCTGAACCTGCCAGGCGTAGCCGGCCCCCTGGACGATGACGATATCCAGCGCCTCCTCCAGGGTGGCCTGCTTCAGATGCACGGTGACCGGCCGGGTGAGATCGACGTTGGCATCCACCGAGAGGCTCAGGTCGCCGTTCCCGATGAGCGCCGCGATGACCTCCGAGAGCGGCGCGCGGTCAAACACGAGGCTGTAGAGACGCGCCTCCGGGGCGAGCCCCCGGGTCAGGGGAGCCATTTTTTCGGTCAACGGCGGCGGCCCCGGCGGCAGTCGGGGCTTTGCCTGGGCCAGGATGGCCCTGGGGGTGATCGATTCGAGTTCACCGAGGGTTACCGGGCGCGGCTGCTGCACGCTGCACCCGCCGACCGCGAAAACCCCGCCAAGCATCGCCATTGCCAGCAGATGCCTGATCCTGACCGCTGCGCTCATCGATTCGATCCTCGCCTCGAAATCCGTTCCAACCCGCTTCGGCCCCGGCCCCGCATAGCCAGGGAAATCCGCGGCGGGGCTTCTAGTGTCCCCGGTCAACCGAGAATGGCACCTGCGGTGCCGGGGCGAACCAGCTCTGGCCGCCCCGACCCAGCGCCACCCCAGCGGCCGTGATGCGTTCAACAGTGAAGCCTGAGATCTGATCGCGTTCGCCCCGCAGCCGTCCCCCGATCAGGGCGAGGGTGCGCGGCGCGCCTCCCGGCTGGGCGATCTGCAGAATGCCGCTGACCTTCGGCAGGGTCACATCGACCGCCGCCGCGGCAGGCGCCTGCCGCGCTGCCAGCTTTGCCGGCCGGCTTTGCCGGCGGGGTTCCGGGATCGGCCAGCGGGCCAACAGAACACCGGCCGCCGCCTCCCTGCGCGCCAGGCGCTCTTCAGCCGCCTGATAGGCGTGCCAATGGGCCGCAGCGGTCTTGACCGCGGCCGAATTCTCCGGCAGCGACGGATTTAAGAGACGCGTCAGCCAGGCGGCATTGAAGCCGATCAGCAGCAGCCCTGCCAGAATGAAGGCCCCCAGGGCCAGCCGTCTCGAATCGCCGAAAATCTGCATAGATGGACTTCCTCAGGGGCAGCATTTTACCGCAGCAGGCTCAAATCGCATCGGCCGAGGAAGCGGCTGGGCCCTGAGGCGCCGCGACCACCCGAAAGCGGTAGTGCAGGCTGATGTCGAACTGCGCGCTGCCGCCGGCACCATCGACAGCGATCGTGACCGCCGCCAGCGGCAGATAAGGGCAACGCCGCTCCACGAGGGCCAGAAAGGCCGCCCCGGCCGTCAGGGGCCCTGCCAGCCGCAGGGCAAGGGGGACCCCGGCCTCCGACAGGGGCTGATCGGCCCCGGTCTCGATCCTTGAAAGGTTCACGCCCTGGCTGAGCGCCAGCCCGTGCAACGTTTCCCAGACCGCCAGGAGGCCGAGGTTCGCGGAGGCCACCGCGTGGTAATGGTCCTCGTGCTTGGCGACGACCTCGGCAATCCGGGCCGCCTGCCGGCGGCAGTAATCGGCCTCCATGCGGGCCTGCGCGCGCACCGTCTGCAAGGGCGCCAGGCGGTTGACGGCCGCCGTGTTGCCCAGGGTCAAAAGCCCGGCCGCACCCCACAGCACGACCACCAGCAGCCAGCGTTTGGTGAAACGATCGTTCATGGCAGACCGAACTCCAGCCTGAAGGCATAGGCGCGCTGCCCGTCGGCAGCAGGGCCATCGACCCCATTTTCGGCCGGCTGGCAGACCACATCCTGCAGGCCCAGCGGCGGGCGGAGGGCAAACCCGTGGCTTAGGCGCTCCAGAAAAGCCGTCAACTGCACTTCGAACGCTTCGTGTCCGGCAGCCGTGATAACACCCTCAAGCCGCATCCCCGGCTGCTCCGCGATCGCCAGCGCCAGGGTCTTGATTCGGGTTGCGGCCGGCAGGCTGCGCATCACGAGCGCCACCGCTTCCGCCGCCGATGGCTTGCTGGCCTCAGCACTGATGAACGCCAGGGCGTCGCTGAAAACCGCCAACGTTTCGGCTGCCGACGCATCCGAAACCACCACCGGGAGATCCCTGCCCGCGCCTTTGGCATAGAAACCCCGCAGGAAGAGGCTTTCAGCCGCAATGGTCAGCAGCGTGACTGCCCCCACCACGGCCGCGGCGATCTGAACCGGCTTCCAGTCCAGCTCGCGTTTCAATTGTCGATGGGCAATGCCCCGAAAGCCGGTGCGAAGATGGCGGGCCTGGGCCATGAAACCGGCGACGGGCGAATCCGAATCCCGGGGAGCATAAACCGCCTCCCTCTGCACCAGGGGCCTTACCTCCCGCCCCAGCAGATCGGTGAGCAGGGTGGGGTCCTCGGCGTGGGGCGCGACCAGATGAATTCGGGCGACATCCGCCCTGGCCTTCTGGGCGAAAAGATAGAAGCTCTGGTTGAGTTCATAGACCAGCACCCCGAAACGGTCATCAGGGCCTGAGGCGCCATCCGGCAGGGTGATGGCGCGGGAAAACAGAAACCAGCCGGCGACGAAAAAATAAAAAAAGCAGCGCCGGCCGACCACCTGGATCAGGCATTGGCCGCCGTCGGCAAAACCGGCCAGGCTGCTTCGCAGGGCATACTCCCAGAGCAGCGCGGGCGTGGTGATCAGGTGGGGGGCAAACCCACTGTCTTCGAGGCGTTGGTAAAGCTGGTAGCCCTTCGGCTCCTGAAGGTAGGTGACGGTCAGGCGCTGATTTTCGTCCTCTCCCCGGGTGAAGCGGTAGGCGTAGAAGGCCGCGATCGAAGGGAGCTCGGGATGCGCCGCCAGCAGCTGCCGTTGAGTAAAAGCTTCCACCAGGCTGCGTTTGCGGGACTGAAAGGCATATGCCGCCTGCCCCAACCAGTGGTCCGGGACGATCAGCAAACGCACCCCCCGTGGACCGGCTTCCGCGGCCGGTAGCGCGGCAAAAGGGCGGCCAGCGAGAAAATCCGCCAACCCGAGAGTGGCCGACGTGCTTTGCATCGCCTCCGGCCGATCGTCGTCAAAGCGAATTTCGTCATCGTGGACGACGATGATCTGAAGGTGTTTGTGTGAAGCCATTTCCTGATTGTGACCAGTAGTGCAGGCGTCGTGTCTTATGGCCGCAGGGGCGATGAACCCCGCCGGGTGTCCCAGCGGCTGCTGTGCCGGAAACCACAGAATCGGACCTGAAGTGTGCCCTTCGCCAGCGAGGCCTTCCCAAAGGGTGGGGCGGCCTGCCAAAGCGCAGGGGTGACCGGCAAGCATTGCTGCGGATGAAAAAACCGACCTATTGCCGAATGGCGTCCTTCGGTTGAGGGTATCAAGACGGCAGCCAAAAAACGCGGCCGTGAGCGGAAAAAATGCGCCTGGTCAGTGTTTATCTGAAAAGAACACAGCGGCGGGCGCTCCAGGAGGGGGCAGCCGCCAGTTGCGACTCTATGGCCCCTAAGATCGACTCAGGAGGCGGATGACTTGATTATTTTTTCCAATTTTATTAAAAATTTATTCTATATCTCGGCAAACCTGAAGCAAAAGGGAGGGCTGAATGCCAAAAGCCCTGACCGGCCTTGGCGCTTTCTTGGGCGGGGCCTTTGTTCTCTGCCTCCTGGTGGGGGCCATGCGATCGGCTGACAGCGGGTTCGACGGTCTGGCCATCTACGGGGTGGCGGCGCTGGTGGGCGGTCTAATAGGGATCGGCGCCGGGCTGGGGGCTGTTCACAGGGCGGCCGACCGACGCCGGATCACGCGCCTGGCCCGCATTCAGGTGGCGCTGGGGCGGATCACGCGCCTGGTCGCGGAGGTGAACCACCCGGAGGAGCTGTTGCAGCCGGTGTGCAGCTATCTGCGACAATACTTCGGCTACCGCCACGCCTGGGCGGCCATTTTGGACAAAGCCAACCAGAGCGCCCTGACGACCCAAGAAGGCCTGCAGGCCTCGCTGGAGCCCCTGCGAGGGGGATTCCGTAACGGCGGCAAACTGCCCGATTGCGTCCGCCGCGCGTTGTCGCACCCCAATCCGATCCTGATCGCAGCCCCCCGCATGGATTGCCGCAACTGCCCGCTTACCGACGGGTGCGCCCAGGGGAGCGTCATGACCAGCCGCCTGGCCTATCGGGACAAGACCTTTGGGATCCTCTCGGTGGGCGCCCCCACGGAAGCCCTGACCGACCCGAACGAACGGGATCTTTTCCAGGCCGTGGCCCAGGACATCGCCTTCGGCCTCTACCAGCTGGATCTCAAAACCCTCCGGCGCCGCACAGGCGCGGCCCTCAAGCGCAGCGAGGCGCGGTTCCGCAATCTGGTGGAAAACGCCCTGACCGGTATCTTCATTCTCCAGGACAACAAGGTCGTCTACCGCAACCCGGAGCAGAAAAGGGCGTTCGCCTCGCTGCCCAAGCTCTTCAAACTGCAGGAAATGCGGCTGGTCCACCCGGAAGACGTGGAAAAGGTGCGCCACTTCCAGGGACAAATCACATCCCGCCAAAAGTCGGTCCTGGACATCGATTTCCGCTTCTACCCCGACAAGCCGCCCGCCAAGGGCGGTGAGATCAAGTGGGCCTTCTGCCGGGTCAGCCGGATCGAGTACCTGGAACGTGAGGCCTTCTTGTTTTACGCCATGGATATCACCCGCGCCCGCGAGATGGAGCACCTCCTGCGCATCCAGGACAAGATGGCCTCGCTGGGGCGCGTGGCCGCCGGCATCGCCCACGAGATCCGCAATCCGCTCTCCGGGATCAACATCTACCTCAACACCCTGGAAAAAATCCATGACCGCCCCGACTGCCAGGAGAGGGTGCGGGAGATCATCGAACGCCTCCAGTCGGCCTCGGGTAAAATCGAAACCGTCATCCGCCGCGTCATCGATTTTTCACGGCCCACCACCCCCAAGTTGGCCGCCACCCAAATCAACCACCCCGTCGAGGAAGCGCTCAAGCTCTGCGCCAGCACCCTGGGCAAGAGCGGCATCCAAATCGAACGCCAGCTCAGTCCGGATCTGCCCGTCTGCCAGGCCGACCCGCAGCTCATCGAGCAGGTCATGTTGAACCTGATCACCAACGCCGCAGAGGCCATGAAACACCAGGAGGGCGCCAAGATCGTCAGGGTATCCTCGACCTTGGCCGGCGACTTTCTGCGGGTGGTGGTCGATGATTGCGGGCCGGGAGTTCCCGCCGGTGACGAGGAGCGGATTTTCACCCCCTTTTTCACCACCAAAAAAGTCAGCACCGGCATCGGTCTGAGTCTGAGCCGCCGCATCATCTCGGATCACGGGGGCAGCCTGAGCGTCGCCGCCAGCCCGCTGGGCGGGGCCAGGTTTACCATCCAACTGCCGCTGAGGGGCGGCAAGCCATGATCTCTTACAGCCTGTTTATCATCGATGACGAGCCGGCCGTGCGGGAGAGTATCGCGATGGCCTTTGGAGAAACTTACGCGGTGGCGGGTTTTGCCGACGCCGAAAGCGCCCTGGCGGCCATGCCCGAGCAGCCGCCGGACCTCGTGCTGCTGGATATCGGCCTTCCCGGTATGAACGGCATCGAGGCCCTGCGCCGGATCAAGGCCCAGCACCCGGATGTGCTGGTGATCATCGTGACCGCCTTCGAGGACCTCCACACGGTGGTGACGGCCATGAAGCTCGGGGCTCAGGATTACGTCACCAAACCCCTGCACCTGGACACCCTGGAAGTCACGGTGACCAACGCGCTGGAAAAAATCCGGCTGCGCAAGGAGGTCCGCACCCTGCAGGAAACCTATCTGCGGGAGAACCTTCCGGTTTTCATCACTGAAAGCAACGCCCTGCAGGACGTCATCGCCTTTGTGGGACGGGTGGCCAAAAGCCCGGACACACCGGTCCTCATCCTGGGGGAAACCGGAACCGGCAAGGAACTGATCGCCCAGGCGGTCCATTACCGCAGCCCCAACTTCGCCCACGCCCTGATCACCGTGAACTGTGCCGCCATTCCGCGCGAGCTGATCGAAAGCGAGCTTTTCGGCTACGAAAAGGGCGCCTTCAGCGGCGCCAGTCCCAGCGGCAAAAAGGGGCTGATCGAGGAGGCCGAAAACGGCACCCTCTTCCTGGATGAAATCGGCGACCTGAGCCTGGAATCCCAGGCGAAGCTGCTGCGATTTCTGGAAAACGGACAGTTTTACCGTCTCGGCGGCACCCGCCCGGTCCGGGTCAAGACCCGGCTGGTTTCGGCCACCAACCAGGATCTGGAAAAAATGATGGCCGCCGGGCGTTTCCGCAAGGATCTCTTCTACCGTTTGGGGGTGATCCAAGTCAGGGTGCCTTCGCTGAACGACCGGCGCGACGGGATCATGCCGCTGGCCAACTACTTTCTGGATGCCTTCAGTCGAAAATTCAAGCGCTCCCTGACCGGCCTGACCGCCGAGGCCCGGGAAGCCGTTCTGACCCACCACTGGGCGGGGAATGTCCGCGAGTTGAAAAACCGGATCGAGCGCGCGGCCCTGACGGCCCAAGGCCCCCAGATCACGCCGGCCGATCTGGGCCTTGCACCGGAGAACGCCATGGGGATGCAGGGGGTTGCGGCGGGGGACACAGCGCCTCATATTGCCCCCCTGCCGCCGGAGGGCCTTGACCTGTCGGCGGTGCTGAGCGCCGCCGAAGGCCACTACATCCGGGAGGCCCTGCGGATGGCGGAGGGCAATGAAAGCCGGGCCGCCAAATTGCTCCGGATGAACCACCACACCTTCCGCTATCGCCGCAAAAAACTCGGCATCACCTGAGAGGGCCCTTGCGAGGGACCGTAAAAAAAATGGCCCGGCAACTCGAAAGAAGCCGGACCGTGGGTAGGCATTTCAGGAAACGCCAGCCGCAGGCTAGATATGGTCAGAGAGCCCGGCCGCCTGGCTGACTCACTGCAGCAGAGCCGGCGGACTGCCGGGGGAGCGAAGCGACCGCCGCGGCGGGGTTCAGTCCCCGCCCGCGGCTTTGGCCTGCGCCGCGACGCCCTTGCTGAAGTCCAGCGGCACCGTCACCGCCCGCTGGGCCAAATCGCGGTCGATCATCATCATCCCGTGCGGATGGCCCTCCACCCGTTTGAGCTGGGCGATGATCTCGTTGTCGTTTTCCTCCTCCTCCACCTGCTCGGTCACAAACCACTGCAGAAAGATCTGGGTGGCGTGATCCTTCTCGGATATGGCGGTGTCCATCAGGTTGTTGATGGACCGGGTGACGAACTGTTCGTGTTTGAGGGTTTTCTCGAACATGTCCAGGGGGGAGGCAAAATCGCGGGGGGGCTCCTCGATGGCCTTCAGGTGGACTTCACCGCCCTGGCGCAGGATGTATTCGTAGATCTTCATCGCGTGGTACATCTCTTCATGGTACTGGGCCATGAACCAGTTGGCGAAGCCTTTCAGGCCGAGTGTTTCGGAGTGCACCGACATCGCCATGTAGAGATAGGCGGAATACATTTCACGGTTTACCTGCTCGTTGAGCTCGGTTCTCATCTTAGCGCTGAGCATCGCAACTTCTCCTTTGCAAATCTGGGTTAAAGTTGGCTTACAGGGATTCCTCGGCTCGCACCGCAACACTAATCACTGCAGCGCGGAAAAACAAGCGTGCCGCCCGACCTGAAATCCGGACAATCTCTGACAAGGGCCGGGCCCGAAAGCGCAAAACGGCGGGCCAGCCTGTTTCCAAGCCTAAGCCCGCCGTTTCGCGTCAAGCGTCACCCCGGGGGTTTTGAAAACCCCCGGGGTGTATCGCGTTACCTGCTTTCTTTGATCTTTTCGGTCAGCTCGGGAACGAATTCGAGGATATCGGCCACCACCCCGACGTCAGCCGCCTGGAAGATCGGTGCCTTGGGATTCTTGTTGACGGCCACCATAAAGGGCGCCCCCTTGATGCCGCCCATGTGCTGAAACGACCCGCTGATACCCAGCGCCAGGTAGACCTTGGGTTTCACCGTCTGACCCGAGGTGCCCACCTGGCGGGCTTTTTCGAGCCACTTGGCGTCCACGATGGGCCGTGAGCAGGAAACTTCGCCGCCGACCGCCTCGGCCAGTTCGTGGATGAGTTCGAGGTTGTCCTGGTCCTCGATCCCCCGCCCCACGGAGACCAGGATCTCGGACTTGGTGATGTCCACATCGCCGACCTCGGCAGCCACCGTCTCCAGGTAGCGCCGCCGCGGCTCCGCAGCACCGGCCTCGCCGCTTTTATCCACCACCTGCCCGCCGGCCGCCTGGCCTTCCTGGGGCTGAAAGGCGCCGGGGCGCACCGTGATCACCGCCCCCCCGCTCAGATCACAGTTCACGTGGGTGCTCACCTGACCGGAAAACTCCTCGCGCACCGCCCTGAGCCTGCCGCCTTCGACCCCCTCAAAGCCCACCACATCCGGCAGGTAGGCGGCATTCAGCTTGATGGACAGCCCGGGGGCCAGGTCCATCCCGAAATGCTCGTGGGGCACCAGGGTGATCGCCCCGGCGGGGATGATCCGGGCCAGCATCGGCCGGATCACCTCGGCGTTGATGTAGGCCAGCGCGGGGTTGTCGATCTTCCAGACCTCGGGATAAATCGCCGCTGCCTGCTGGCAGGCCTGGGCCAGCTGCTCGCCGGCACCACCCACCACGGCCGTCACCGCGGCCTCGGGATCCAGTTTGCGGGCGGCAACGATCAACTCCTGGGCCGAATCGTCCACCACCCCGTCCTTGTGCAGGATATATGCAAATATCTGTTGCGCCATTATTTTATCCCTCCTTTGGCCTTGAGTATTTCAACCAGCTTCTCGATGATTTCCTCGGTGCTGCCCTCCAGCATTTCGGCCCCTTCGCCCAGTTCCGGCACGAAGTAGTCCAGCCGGTCGACCTTGGCGCCGGCCTTGCCCGCCGCGTCAGCGGCAAGCCCCAGATCGGCGGCGCCCTTCACCGGGATCTCCACCGAGGCCACCTTGCGAATGCCCCGGATACCCACGTAGCGCGGCTCGTTGATCCCCGTCTGAATCGAGAGCACGCAGGGCAGGTCCATCTCGTTCATCTCCTGGTTGCCGCCGGCAATCTCGCGCCCCACCTTGATCTTCTTGTCATCGATAATCTCCACCAGGTTGACCAGCGAGGCATACGGCCAGTCCAGCATGGCCGCCAGCATGCCGCCCACCTGCCCGGCGCCGTCGTCGGCCTGGGCGCCGGTGAGGATCAAATCGAAGTTGCCCTTTTCGACAGCCGCTTTCAAAATCGTGGCCAGCCCCTTGCCGTCGGAGCCTGTGAAAGCGTCATCGCAGAGCAGCAGACCGTTATCGGCCCCCATGGCCATCTCGCGGCGCACCACCTCTTCGGCCTCATCATCTCCCACCGACACCACCGTCACCGTGCCGCCCACCTTGTCGCGGATCTGAATGGCCTCTTCCACGGCGTAGTTGTCCCACTCGTTGACGGAATAGACCAGGTCGTCACGGTCGATGTCCGTTCCGGCCTTGTTCACCGCGATCTCGTTTTCGGCGGTGTCGGGCACCCGTTTCACACAAACCAGAATTTCCATGTTTTCCCTCCAAGGTTGATGTTGTTCCAAATCCGTTGCGTAAGGTCATCCGGCAAGCTGGGCGCAAGGGCAAGGTCATCGCGGCCGCAGCCCCCGGCAGGCGGCGTTCAGGCGGCAGCCGCCGCGGCGTTTTGCACCGCCGCCGGCTGGTCGCCTAACATCTGACGCTCGACCAGTTCACAGAGGTCGATGGCTTCCAGCTGGCCTTCAAGCCCGGCCACCTTGATGGCATCCTCGATATTGGCCAGGCAGAAGGGGCAGGCGGTGACGATCACCGCGGCCCCGGCTTTCTTGGCCATCTCCACCCGCATCACGCCCATGCGCTGCTCCTCCTCGGGTTCGTAGAAGAGGTTCAACCCGCCGCCGCCGCAGCAGAAAGACCGGTCGCGGCTCTTGAGCATCTCCACCCGTCGCAGCCCCGGAATGGCGTCCAGCACCCGCCGCGGGTCGTCGTAGAGGCCATTGTGGCGCCCAAGATAGCAGGGGTCATGGTAGGTGTAGAGTTTTCCGGGGTCCGCCAGGGGCCGGAGCTGCAGCTTGCCGCCAGCGACCGCGCGGACGATGATCTGGCTGATGTGTTCCACCGGCGGCAGGTCGCGGTAGTCGTGTTTGAGGGCGTTGTATGCGTGGGGGTCGGAGGTCACGATGCGTTTCACTCCGGCGGCCTGAATGGCCGCGGTGTTCTGGTCGCGCATGTCCTGGAAGAGCATTTCCTCGCCGAAACGGCGGATCTCATGGCCGCTGTCCTTTTCGTCCTTGCCCAGGATGCCGAAGTCGATCCCGGCCGCACTCAAAATCTTGGCGGTGGCCCGCCCGATGGCCTGCATGCGGTCATCGTAGGAGGTGAAGCTGTCGACGAAATAGAGGACCCCGACCCCGTTGCGGCTGCCGTCCAGAACCGGCACATCGAGCCCGGCCGGCAGGTCCTTGGTCCAATCGGCCCGCTTCTTTTCCATCTTACCCCAGGGGTTGCCGCGTTTTTCCAGGGCCCGCAGGGGCTTTTGAAGCGATTGGGGCACCATCCCCTCGTCAACCATCCCACGGCGCAGATCGACGATCTTGTCGATGTACTCGATCCCCAGGGGACACTCCTCCTCGCAGGCGCCGCAGGTGGTGCACGACCAGATCTCATCTTCGCTGTAGATGCTGCCGATCAAGGGTTCATCGGCCTTGAGAAACGCGCCCCGCAGGGGGTAGTGTTTGAAGGCGAAGTCGCGCCCCTTGATGGAGATGAAACGCGGCGAGAGGGGGCGCCTGACGGCATTGGCCGGGCACTGGTCGGAGCACCGGCCGCAGTCCGCGCAGGAGTAGAAGTCGAGAATATGCTTCCAGGTGAAATCTTTGTAGGTTTTGACCCCGAAGGAGGGCAGCTCGTCGAGCTTTGCGGCGCTCACCCCGTGGCGCACGGGTTTGACGTTGCCCTTCTCCAAGCGCATGAAAAAGGTGTTGGGCAGCGAGGTGATCACGTGAAAATGCTTGCCCAGCGGCAAAAAACAGAGGAAAAAGAAAAACGTCAGGTCATGGATGTAGTAAGCCGCCAGATGCAGCCCCTGCAGCCGGTGGGGGGGGGTGTCGTGCAGCATGTTTTTAAGGAACCAGACCAGTGTCCCCGGGGCGAGGAATTCGGCGTGGAGGTCCTGCTGCACCCGGGCGGCCACGGCGGTGGCCTCAAAGAGGCTTTCGGAGACCATCAGGGTGGCGATCAGCCCCAGGACCAGAACCGCCTCGGCGGTGTGATCCTTGCCGTAGCGGACCGGAACGGCGTAGCGCTCGGGCCGGAAAATCCCCCGCCGCACGGCGGCGATCACCACGGCGAGAAACACCGCGGTGGCCGCATAGTCCTTGAGGACATTGTAGACATCGCCCATCCGGCCGCCGAAACCGGGTACCACGAAATCCGGGTCAAGACCGATGACCACCAGCGAAATCGAGCGGATCGATAGGATGATAAAGCCGGCGAAGACCAGGATGTGCAAAACGCCGCCCATCATGTAGCGGGGCTGACGGTATTGGCCGAAGCCGATTTTGAGGAGATTGGCGATCCGCTCGGGGATCCGGTCAAAACGCGGATCCGCCTGGGATTTGACCAGGGGGGCGAGCCTTTTGGCCATGATATAGGTGAAAACGGCGACCCCGACGACAGGGATCAGCAGGGAAAAAACCACCGTGGGGATGCCCAGAAATGTGGCCTGGGCCGGGGGAATCAGGACTGTCTCCATCTCTTTTTTTCCGTCTCCCTTCTTGGTTGAGTTAAACCTTTGAAAATTATTGAAACTGTGTTAATAAAAATGAATGAGTATTCATTCATCAATTAGCCGCAGAAAGCCCGGCTGTCAAGGCAAAAATACGCCGCTGCGGCCGCCCCCGCTGCCGGCGGGTGGGCCCGGCAGCACGGTCCTGCCCATGCCGGGGATAGCGTTCCGGCAAAGGACCGTCCGCGGCCCAAATATTTGGCAACTGGTTTATTTCATGCGTATTTTTCGGATATCCGATTGAGGGTGGCCGCTTTCGGCCGAAGGGTGACCATAACATGAATCAGGGTCTTGAACAAACAAAAAAGGAGGCTCCCGTGACGCAACACAGCCGCTCCCTGCAAGCCCCGTGGTTGTCCCACTACGAACAAGGGGTCCCCGCGACCATCGACTACGAAGAGACCTGCCTGCCCGGGTTTTTGGAGCAGACCGCGGCACACTATCCGGAGCGCACGGCGCTTGTCTTCCAGGGCTACCGGATCACCTTCCGGCAGCTCAACGCGATGGTCGATCGGTTTGCCGCCAGCCTGCATGCCTTGGGCATCGGGCGCGGCGACAGTGTGGCCATCCTGCTGCCCAACACCATCCCATGCGTGGCCGCCTACTTCGGCATCCTCAAGCTGGGGGCCGTTGTCGTGATGAACAACCCCCTCTACTCGGACCGCGAGCTCGAGCACCAGTTCAACGATTCCGGCGCCAGGGCGCTGGTCACCTTGGATCTGCTGGCCAACCGGATGGTGGCCCTGCGCGCCAAGACCGGCATCCGCGAAATCATCTACACCACCCTCGGGGATTACCTGCCGTTTCCCAAAAACCTTCTCTTTCCCCTGGTGGCCAAGAAGAAAAAGCTCGCCGCCGATGTGGCTCCGGCCGAAAACCTCCACCGCTGGAAATCCCTGCTGGCCGCTGCGACCCCGCCGCCGCCGCAAGTGGCGCTGGCCTTCGAGGACATCGCCATGTACCAGTACACCGGCGGCACCACCGGGGTTTCAAAAGGCGTCATGCTGACCCACGGCAACCTGAGCAAGCAGGTCCAGCAGCTCAAGGCCTGGTTCCCCGGCTTCGACGCCGGGGGTGAAACCATGCTGGGGGCCCTGCCCTTTTTTCACGTTTTCGGGCTCTCCACCGCCATGAACCTGGCCATTTACATGGGCTGGGGCAATATTTTGGTGCCCAAACCCCAGCCCCAGCAGCTGCTGGAAGCGATCCGCAAGTATCGCCCGACATTCGCGCCGCTGGTGCCCACCATGTACATCGGCATCCTCAACCACCCCGACGTCGCCAAGACCGACCTGACCTCCATCAAGGGCTGCTTCTCCGGCAGTGCGCCCCTGCCGGTGGAGGTTATCAGCGATTTCGAGAAAAAGACCGGCGCCATCATCGTCGAAGGCTACGGCCTGACCGAAACCACCCCGGTCACCCACGTCAACCCCTTTCGCGGCACCCGCAAGATCGGCAGCATCGGCGTCCCCATCCCGGATACCGCCTGTCGCATCGTCGACATCAACGATGGCGCCACCGATCTGCCGGCCGGGGAAACCGGCGAGCTGCTGATCAAGGGCCCGCAGGTGATGAAAGGCTACTGGAACCGCCCCGAGGAAACCGCGGAAGTCCTCAGCGACGGCTGGCTGCACACCGGCGACATCGCCAAGATGGACCCAGACGGCTACTTCTACATCGTCGACCGGAAAAAGGACATGATCATCTCCAGCGGTTTCAACGTCTACCCGCGGGATATCGAGGAGGTTTTCTTCGAGCATCCCAAGGTCCTGGAAGCCACCGCGATCGGTGTTCCGCACCCCACCCGCGGGGAGCAGGTCAAGGTTTTCGTGGTCCTCAAAGCCGGGGAGACCGCCAGAACCGAGGAGCTCCTGGCCTTCTGCCAAAACAAGCTGGCGCGCTACAAATGGCCGACATCGATCGAAGTCCGCGGCGAACTGCCCAAGACCAACGTGGGAAAAATTTTGAAGAAGGAACTGCGGGCCGAAGTGCTAAAAACCGCTTCAAAGTGAGGCGGGCGGGGGAGAGGGACCCCCGCCCGCTGGTTTTCCTTGGAAATGCCGCACCCCCGGCGGCCGGGGGTTTGCTGCGGTGCCGGCGCGGCCGCCGGCTACTTGCCGCCGAAGGCGTCTTCGGAAATTTCCACCGCGGCCGAACAGCCGTTTAGAATGGCGATCATCTTGCCGGTGGTGATGGGCAGGATGGCGTTGATGAAATAATCCGCACTTTTGATCTGACCCTCATAGAAGGCGGCGTCCTTCTTCTTGGCCCCGGCCAGTTGGCGCGCGGCGATGGTGGCGCGCCACAGCAGCATCCAAGCCATGACGACGTCGCCGGTCACCTCCAGGAAGGGATGCGCGGCGGCAAAGGCGCTCATCACCTTGGGCGACATGGCCGTCGCGCC
Organism: Desulfobacteraceae bacterium; assembly: GCA_022340425.1. NCBI lineage: Bacteria > Pseudomonadati > Thermodesulfobacteriota > Desulfobacteria > Desulfobacterales > Desulfobacteraceae > Desulfobacteraceae bacterium. The sequence continues at coordinate 33,690 of JAJDNY010000061.1, forward strand.
CATGTACATTCCCACCTCGCCCAGCTTGTTGACCGCCTTTTCAACGCGCGCGGCAAAAGCCTCCAGGCCGGCGGTGGCCTTGGCGGCCGCGATGGCCGTGTTCATTTCTCCCAGCAGGTCCATGACCGGCTTGCCTTTGTTCATGCCGAGCTTGCGGCCCAGCAGATCCATGGCCTGGATGCCGTTGGTCCCCTCGTAGATCAGGGTGATCCGGCAATCCCGCAGAAGCTGCTCCTGGGGGTATTCGCGGATGTAGCCGTATCCGCCGTAGACCTGCATCCCGTCGCTGCAGACCTCGAAGGCCCGGTCGGTGACGTAGCCCTTGGCCACCGGGGTCAGCACCTCGATCAGCCCTTGGTACTTGTCTTTTTCGGCGGGGTCGTCGCTGGTGTGGATCTTGTCTTCGCAGAAGGCCACGAAGTAGAGCAGGCTGCGCATGCCCTCGACGTAGGCTTTCATCTTGACCAGCATCCGCCGCACATCGGGGTGCTGGATGATGGGCACCGAGGGGGCGGCGGGGTCGCGCATCTGCAGCAGGTTTTTGCCCTGAACCCGCTCGCGGGCGTAATTGAGCGCGTTTAAGTAGGAACTCGAGGCGCAAGCGAAGCCCTGCAGGCCAACCAGCAGGCGGGCCTCGTTCATCATCAGAAACATCTCGCTCATGCCCTTGTTTTCTTCGCCCAGCAACAGCCCGCGGCAACGCCCCTTGCTGCCCAGGGCAATCGAACAGGTGACATTGCCGTGGATGCCCATTTTCTCCTCGATGCCGGTGCAAACGACATCGTTGAAGTCCCCCAGGCTGCCGTCCGGGTTGACCCACAGCTTGGGGACGATAAAAAGCGAGATGCCCTTGGTGCCGGCCGGGGCGCCCTCGATGCGGGCGAGCACGGGGTGGATGATGTTCTCGGCCAGGTCGTGCTCACCGCTGGAGATGAAAATCTTGTTGCCGCTGATCGTGTAAGTGCCGTCGTCGTTTTTGACCGCCGTGGTGGTCAGCGCGCCGACATCCGAGCCGGCCTCCGGCTCGGTCAGCAGCATGGTGCCGGTCCACTTACCCGAATACATATTGCGCAAAAAAAGCCGCTTCTGCTCCGGGGTGCCGAAAGCCTCGATCAGTTTGCCGGCGCCGTGGGTCAAGCCCGCATACATCATGAGGGCGTAGTTGGCGCCGTTGAGGTAGTCGCTGGCCGCCAGCGCCACGGTTTTGGGCATGCCCTGGCCGCCCCACTCGGGGTCTTCGGACATGGCCAGCCATTCCCCTTCCCGAAACAACGCGTAGGGCCGGTGAAAGCTCTCCGGAACGGCAACCTGACCGTTTTCCAGCCTGCAGCCCTCGACGTCCCCGATTTTCTGGGTCGGCAGGACTTCCTTGATGGCGAAGTTGCGCGCCTCCGAGACGATCATGTCGACGGTTTTCTTGGTGAACTCGGCGTAGCGTTCATGTTGGCTCAGTTGCGCCACCTGAAGCTGCTCGTGAAGCACAAAATCAACATCCCTGCGATCCGCAATTACCTGTGCCATGATGCCAGTCTCCTTGATTCTATGGTTTTGGCGTCGATTGCGGTGACGCCTGCCCCGCGGTTGCCGCCGCGCTCCCGATTCCCCGAAAAATCAAATCCACCAGGGGTTCAGCCATGGAAACGAGGTCGTACTTCCCGCCGGAAAGCACCCAGGTGTTGATGACCTCCTCCACGGCGCCGAGAATGAAGCGCTTGACCAGGCTGACGTAGAGGTCCTTGCGGATCTGCCCCTCTTCCTGGCCCTGTTCGATGATTTCGGCGGTGATGTCCAGGTACATCTTGGACATCTCCTGAAGCTGTTTTTCCACCAGCCGGCTGTTGCTGCGCGCTTCGGCCTGGTAGACCACCGCCATGTTCTTGTCGTTTTGAAACTCTTCCAGATGCCGCCGGATCAGGTTGCGGAGCTTGTCGCGGGCGGTGTCAGCCTTGTCGAGCTCCTCGCGGAAGGATTGAAACACCTGCTTGGTTTTGTAACCGAAGAACTGCAGCAGGATGTCGTCCTTGTTTTTGAAGTAAAGGTAGATGGTGCCATCGGCGACGCCGGCCTCGCGGGCGATCTGGGAGATGGTGGACTGGAAGAAGCCCTGCTCGGCGAAGACCTTCACCGCGGCTTCGAGAATCAGATGGTACTTGGGTTTATTTATTTCTTTCTTGGAAATGGCGGCGCCTCCCGGTCGGTGGTCGAAAAATTATGAATGAATGTTCATTCATTTACCAGAGGCCCCTTTTCCCTGTCAAGCAAAAACGACCGCCCGCGGGAGGCACCCGAGCGACAGGGGCTTGCTTAAGACCCCAAAGCCAGCCCGGACCGGCGCTCTGCCCGGCGGCGTTCCCCGGGGAATTAGGATTTGTTTTTTTGGGTCGCTTATGGTTTACTGACCGGAAAATTCCATGCCGCACGTGCCGCCGCCTGCCGGATTACACACCGGCAGCCAACTAGGCCACCGACTGATGGGTTCGCCACCTGCCTGCCAAACGGGGGAACCATGCACACGGAGACCGAAAAAGCCTATCTCTTAAAGGCCCTGGAGCATTTCAACCGCAAAATCATCGTGATTTCACCCGATTTCAAAATCCTGGCGGCCTGTGGACGGGAGAGCGCGGCGGTGGTGAAAACCCCCAACCCATCCGTTTGCCACGAAACGATTTACAATCGGCTTGCGCCCTGCGATGCCTGCCCCGCCAAGAAAACCCTCCAGACCCACGAGCCGACCCTGCGCGAAATCGAAAATGACCGTGCCCACTCCGGGCGCATGACCTGTTTGTATTCATACCCGTTGCTCAAAGAGGGTGTCCTGGAGGCCATCGCGGTGGTGGATTTCGATCTGCCGATGTTGGAGAAGCTTGAGGATCGCCTCAAGCGCTCCAACGCCTTTTTCCGCAACCTGATCCGCAGCGCCGTCGACGGGGTGGTCGCCGCCGACAGAACCGGCAAGGTCTTCATATTCAACGACGCGGCCGCCGAAATCACCGGCTATTCGGTCGCCGAGGCCCTCAACCACCTGGATATCCGCCAAATCTACCCCGAGGGCGAGGCCTACGAGATCATGCGCAAGCTGCGCAGCGAGGCGTATGGCGGCCGGCGCAAGTTGAAGTTCTACGCCACCCGGGCGGTCCGCAAGGACGGCGCGGTGATTCCCATCAACCTCAACGCAGCCCTGGTCTGCGACGGCGACCAGGAGGTCGCCACCATCGGGTTTTTCCACGACCGCCGTGAAGAGCTGCGGATCAAACGCGAGTTGGAAAAGACCCAGGTGCAGCTGCTGCAGGCCGAGAAAATGGCCTCCCTGGGCAAACTCGCCGCCGGTGTCGCCCACCAGCTCAACAACCCGCTTTCCGGCATCACCCTCTTCAGCAAGATCGTCTTGGAGGACTACGAGCTGCCGGCCGAGGCGCGCGAAGACCTGGAGCGAATTCTGCGGGACGCTCAGCGCTGCCGCGACACGGTCAAGGAACTGCTGGAGTTCGCCCGCCAGACCCGCCAGCTGATGAAACCCAACGATATCAACAAGGCCATCTCACGAACCCTTTTTCTCCTGCAAAACCAAACACTTTTCCAGAACATTGAAATCCAGGCCGATCTGGCCCCCGATCTGCCACCGGTCCAAAGTGACATCCAGCAGATCAACCATCTGTTCATGAACATTATCCTGAACGCCGCCGAGGCCATGGAGGGCAAGGGCCGGCTCAGCATCAAAACCGCCGCTGCGCCAACCGGCGACCGCGCCTTGATCGAAATCCGCGACTCCGGCCCGGGTATTCCCGAAAATGTCCTGCCCCACATCTTCGAGCCCTTCTTCACCACCAAGGAGGAGGGTAAGGGCACCGGCCTGGGGCTCAGCCTGGTCTACGGGATTGTCGAAAACCACGGCGGCACAATTCGGGCCAGCAGCCGCGTGGGTGAGGGCACGAACTTTTTCATCGAACTGTTTTTTGCCGGAAGGGAGGGGAATGAAGGCAAGCCCGAAGCAAAGCCCTGAAAACGCGATCCGCATCCTGGTGGTCGACGACGAGCCCGACATCCGCGACGGTTGCGAACGCATCCTGCGCCGCATGGACTTCGAAGTGCTCAAGGCCCAGGAAGGCGAGGAGGCCCTCGCCAAGGTCCACGCGCACGCCCCGGCCATCGTCCTGCTGGATCTCAAGATGCCCGGCATCGACGGCATGGAGGTCCTGGCCCGCATCCGCGAGCACGACCCTGCCGTGATGGTGATCGTCATCACCGGCTACGCAACCGTGGAGACCGCCATCGAGGCGATGAAAAAGGGCGCCTACGATTTCATCCCCAAGCCGTTCGAACCCGATCAGCTGCGCATCGTGGTCAACCGGGCGCGCGAAAAACTACGGCTGACCTGGGAAACCGAAAAGCTGGCGGCCGAGCGGCGCAAAACCCTGGCGGACCTGGGGACCGAAAAAAGCCGGATCCGGACCATCGTCGAATCCCTTCCCAGCGGGGTGGTGGTGACCAACGCCCTGGGACAGGTGGTGCTGATGAACCCGGCTTTTCGCCACCAGCTCGGGCTGACCGAGGAAGTGGCGCCTGGGCAGCCCATCGAGGCCTACATCCCCGACGAGGGGTTTGCCCAGCTGGTGCGGGAAAGCTCGGCGGGACGCCACTGCAGCTCCGGCAGCGCCCCGACCTACGAATTCGCCCTCTCCGACGACCGCTACCTGCAGGCCCGCGGCCGCTCGGTGATCAGCGAGGACAACGAATGCTTAGGCGCGGTGGTGACCGTCGTGGACATCACCACCATGAAAATCTTGGACCGCCTCAAGTCGGAATTCGTGGCCACGGTCTCCCATGAGCTGCGCTCGCCGCTTTCCACCATCCACGAGCAGATCGCGCTGGTCCTGCGAGACATGGTCCAGGGCGACTCCGAGCGCGAACAGTACCTGCTGGCGCGCGCCAAGGAAAAGACCCAGGGGCTGATCTCCCTGATCGGCGACCTGTTGGACCTCTCGCGGATCGAGTCGGGCAGTGTCTGCCAGGAACTCAAGCCGGTTCAGTTGGAAGATTTGCTGCGCAGCATCGTCGATTTTCTCAGCACCCGCAGCAGCAGCCGCAGCCAGAGACTCACCCTGGAGGTCCCCCAAACCCCCCTGCCGCCGCTGACGGCCGACCCACTGGCGCTGGAGAGCATCTTCGGCAACCTGATCACCAACGCCATCAATTACACGCCGGATGGCGGGGAGATCCGGGTCGTGGCCGAAGTGGCCGGCGACCGGGTGCAGGTCCGGGTGAGCGACACCGGCTTCGGCATCGAGGCCGAGAAGCTCGAGCGGATTTTTGAGCGCTTCTACCGGGTCAAAAACGAAAAGACGCGCTTCATCACCGGCACCGGGCTGGGGCTCTCGATTGTCAAGGGCCTGGTCCAGACGCTGGGCGGCACCATCACGGTGGCCAGCGAACCCGGCAAGGGCAGCACCTTTACGGTGGCCCTGCCTTACTGAGCGCCTCCGCCCGGGTTTGACCCAAAAGGACGAGGCCGCCCGCGGGCGGCCTCTTTTTTTGCAGCAGGCGGCGGCACCCCCCGGCCCTGCCGATCTGGGGTGCGGGGCCGGGGACGTTTTTCAGCCGTCGATGATCTCCAGCGCCTCTTTGCGATAGGCGTCCATGATATAGGGGATGCCGGTCACCTTGGCGCACTCCTCGGTCAGGGAGGCCAGCTCGGCGCGGGTGATCAGGTGCACCCGCCACTTGCGGGAGCCGGCCATCAGCTGCTGCAATCCCACCCGCAGCTTTTCACTGGCGCTGTAAAGCCCCACGGCCCCCAGCGGGATGTTGGCCATATCCTTGCCGTACTTGCTCTGCAGTTTCTCGTAGTTGACGAAGATCTCCTCCTTCTTGGTGCCGTACTGGGAGACCGTCGTGGGCAGACCGCCGTCCTCGCCGCGCAGCCAGCGCTCGACATTTTTTCCCACCATGCCGGGGATCATCAGCGCCCGCCCCATGCAGACCGCCTTGCAATAAGGCGCCCCGAGGGCGATGGCCTTGAAGATGTGGTCCTCGGAGGAGAACCCGCCGGCCAGGGCGATGTCCGGCACCCAGGCCCCCTTGCGCGCCAGCCGCAGACACAGCTCGTAGGTCATGGCGTGCAGGTAAATGGCGGGGACGCCCCATTCGGCCATCATCCGCCACGGGCTCATGCCGGTGCCGCCCGGCGCCCCGTCGATGGTGAGCAGATCGATCTTGGCGTCCGACGACCAGCGAATCGCCATGGCCAGCTCGCGCATGGGATAGGCGCCGGTTTTGAGGGTCACCCGTTTGGCGCCGATTTTGCGGACCCGGTCCACCTCGCGCATGAACTCCTCCTGATCGATGAACCCCAGCCGCGAGTGGCGCTCGAACTCCTTGATGGCCCCGTCGCGGTAGGCCTTCTGGTTGGCCTTGCTCTCCGGATTGGGGGTCACGATGTAGCCCCGGCGCTGCAACTCCAGGGCCCGTTCGAGCTCCTTGACCTTGATTTCGCCGCCGATGCTCTTGGCACCCTGGCCCCACTTGAGCTCGATGGTCTCCACCCCGAGCTTCTCCACGACGTATTCGGCCACCCCCAGGCGGGTGTCCTCCACGTTGAGCTGCACCATGATGTCGCCGTAGCCCTCGTGAAAACGGCGGTACTGCTCCAGCCGTCGGATCATCTCCGGGGATTTCTTGACCTTGCCGTGCTGGTCGATCTCAAGCGCCGGGTCCACGCCGCAGACGTTTTCACCGCAGACCAGGCTGATCCCGGAAATCGCCGCCCCGACGGCGAAATGCTCCCAGTTGTTGCGGGCCACATCGGTGCTGCCGAGAGCGCCGGTGAAAATCGGAATCTTCATGTGCACCTTTTCGGTGGCCCCGTACCAGGTGTCGGTGTCGACCACCGGGAAAACGGCATGGTCGGGATCGGCCTCGATGCCGGCCGCCCCCAGGGCGTAGCCCATGATGTTGAGATGGGAGTAATCCACCGGGTAGTCTTTGTCGCCGCCGGCGGTGATGTCCCCGAACGGGGTGGGATAGAGCAGCTCGCGGCCCCGGAAAGTGGCCTTGAAAAGGTCGCAGTTGCCGCGACAGCCGTCGATACAACGGCTGCAGATGCCCGATTGGGGCGCAATACTGCGGGAGCGGTTTTTGGTCTGCAGGGCGTCGTTGGCATTGGGTCGCTGTAAATTCATTCATCTCCTCCGTAAAGTTCGGGCGTTAAGACGCAAAAAGGCGCCAGCCCCCTTGGGGCGATGACGCCTTTGTCCCATTTCCGACGTGACCCCGCACGCCATTGTGCGGGACCGTGTCATTTCTCATTGTCAGCTTCGGTCTAATACTTGAAGCGCGCCGGTCTGTCAAGCCGCCGGATGATCGGCGCCCGGGGTTAGAGCTCCTCGGAGAGCAGGATCGCCTCCGCCACCCAGCGCATGGATTTGCGGGTGTCCATGCTGCGCTTCTGGATCCAGCGGTAGGCTTCGGATCCGCTCAACTGTCGCCGGCGCATGAGCACCTCCTTGGCCCGCTCGGTCAGCTTGCGGGTTTCCAGCTCCTCCTGGATGACCCGGGTCTGGACCATCAACTCGGTGTTCAGGATCGCCACCGTCGCCTGGTTGGCCACGGTGGTGATCAGGTTGATTTCGTCCTCCGAAAAACGGTACGGCCGCGAGGTGAAGCAGTTGAGCACGCCGCAGACCCGATCGGCGTTGGCGCGCAGGGGAACCCCCAGCATGGAGACCAGCCCCATCCGACGGGCCATCTCCTTTTCCTTGAAACGCTCGTCTTTGAGAACGTTTTCGATCTGCAGGGGGCGCTGATGGTCGACGACCCAGCCGACGACGCCCTCGTTGAGCCCCAAGCGGCGGTCTTTCACGTAGGCCGGTTCGATGGCCTGGGTGGCCTTGAGACGCATGATGGGGGGGCTGACGGTCTCATCCACCAGCCACAGGGAGCAGATCTCGACGTTCATCACCCGTGCCGTGACCATCACGATCAGCTTGAGAATGTCCTCGATATACAAATCGGAAGTGATGGCCTGACTGATGTTCATCAAGGCCTTGAGGTAGGCATGGTAGGTTTCCGGTTTGTTCTGATCCATCCGCGCAGCCTTTTTTTATCACGACCCCTGCAGCCCCGCGCAGCCGCCGGCACGCGGGTTTCCAGCGGCCCGGCAAGGGGCTTCATCTTAAAGATTTCGCTTGACCAAATCAACAATACAATTTAAAAGGCCACTTTTCAAATAAATCACATTCAGGCATTGTGGCGCGCATGGGCATCCAGGAGAGAAAAGAGCGGGAGCGGGAAAGACGCCGCCAGCAGATCATCGTGGCGGCCAAACGGGTGTTTTCGGAAAAAGGGTTCAGCCGGGCGACCATGGAGGATATCGCCAAGGCGGCGGAGTTGAGCCCGGGAACGCTCTACCTCTATTTCAAGAACAAGGACGAACTCTATGCCTCGCTTTCCATCCGGATCCTGCACTACCTTTTGATCCGCCTGGAGCACGTCGCCAAAGAGGCCAGCACCGACCTGGAGGCCCGCATGGCGAGTCTCAAAAAGGCCCTGCTGGATGTCTACGATTTCGATCCCCTGATGATCATCAACATGTTCCACCTGCAGTCCAGCGAAACCCTGCGCAACCTGTCGCTGGATCTTATGGCGGAAATCGAGGCCCTGTCGCGCAAATCCCTCGGCACCATGGCCCGGATCTTGGAAATGGGCATCCGCGAAGGCGTTTTCATCGACCGCCATCCCGTCGCCTTGGCCGATATCCTGTGGGCCCTTTTCTCTGGGGTTATCCTCTGGGAGGAGAGCAAGAAGGTCATCAATGCCGAAAAGGACTTCGTCCGCCCCACCTTCGAGCTGGCCTTTGATATCTTCGCCCGGGGCCTGCGGGCACCTCAACGGCACTAAAAGAGCCGGGTTATCTCATCGACTTCGAAACACGGCCAGGAAACCGGCCGCCCGTCATAAAGCGCCTCGATTCCCTCGCCGGCCGCCAGCACCTCCCCGATAACGGCCACTGCAACGCCGGCCGAGCGGATGGCCGCCGCCAGGCCATCGGCGGCCGCGGCGGCGCAGGTGATTAGAAGGCTGCCGGAGCCGATCAGCCCCAGCGGGTTGAGCCCCAGGAGATCGGTCAGCTTGCGGGTTTCGGGCAATATCGGGATCCGCTCCATGTCCACCCGGATGCGATGCCCGCCCGCCTCCCCCAGTTCCTTGAGCGCTGCCGCCAGCCCCCCCTCGGTGACGTCGTGCATGGCGCTGACCCCCGGCGTGTCGGCGGCGATGCGGGCTTCGGTGATGATGCTGATCTGCTCCAGAAACTGCCGGCAGGCCTCGATTTCATCGGCGCCCACGCCCAGCGCCGCCAGCCGCCGCCCGAACTCGCGGGCGATGATGGCGGTGCCTTCCACCGCAACACCCTTGGTGAGCAGCACCTGGTCGCCGGGGGCCATGTTGCGTTTGTCCACCAGCGCGGCGCACGCGACGGTGCCGGCCAGCATCCCGATCACCACCGGGCGGGTGACCGCATCGGTGATTTCGGTGTGCCCGCCGCAAAGCGTGATCCCCCAACGCTGGCAGGTGGCCCGCAGCTCGTTCATCACCCGCCAGATTTCGGCGCCGGTGACCCCCCGCGGAAACAACAGGGTGGTCAGCAGCCAGCGCGGCACGGCCCCAGAGGTGGCAATGTCGTTGGCGTTGACAACCACCGCATACTGGCCGATGGCATCGGTGGCGAAGGTGATCGGATCGGATTTCAGCACCAGCACCTCATCGGAGGTCACGTCCACCGCGGCCGTGTCCTCACCGACGCCCGGTTTGACGATCATGGCGGGATCCTCGAAGGGCAGCTGGGTGAAAAAGGCCCGCAAAAGGGCGTTGGGCAGCTTACCGCAGGGCAGCACGCGCCCCATGCCCAGGATCGGCATCAGTTCCCCGAGGCTTGCGATGGTGAAGTCGCTCTGCAGGCGAATGGCCGCGGAATGCTCGCGGTTGTCCAGGAAAACGGTCACGGCTCCGGCCCGCTGACCGGCCTCCACGTCGAACACATAATCCCCCACCATCAGGATTTCCTGGGGCGCCACGGCCAGCGTCCGGGCCGCCAGCAGAATGCCGTCGGCACTGGGTTTGGGGCGCACAGGAGCATCGCGGGAAACGATCAGGTCGAAATCCGTCACGCCGAGCCCGCTGAAATTCTCCAGCGCACGGGCCACCGAGCGGGCGCAGTTGCGGGTCACGATGCCCACCTTGAGGCCCCGCCGGCGCAGCTCACGCAGGATCTGCTCGGCCTCGGGGTTGGGCAGCGAGCGTGCGGCGGCCGCCATCTCGAAGCACTCCAGATCAGCGGCGGCGGCCTCACGCTGGCCGCCGACCGGCAGAGCCTCGAGAAACTCGAGCACCGGCATGTCGGCCGGGCAGCCGATGGCCGCCTTGAAGGTGCCAAAATCCAGGGCACCGGGCAGGGTCAGGGTGCCGTCAAAATCAAAGAGTACCGCCCGGATCACAAAGGGGATCGGGATCATATCGGATCGCTTTCCGGAAAGGGCGCCAGCGCCCCTGCCTGCAGCTTGGAATGCGGGACTATCGGGGCTGCGATCACCCGGCGCCGGGCCGCAAGACCCTGGGCGCAAAGGTCAGGGTCGCGAAATAATCCGCCGGCGTCTCCTCCCGCCGTATCAGTTCCACCGTGCCGTCGCTACGTAGCAGCAGTTCCTTGGGACGCAGCTTGCCGTTGTAGTTGAAGCCCATGGAATGCCCGTGCGCACCGGTATCCTGAATCAGCAGCAGATCCCCGGGAACGATGTCCGGCAGCGGGCGCTGGACAGCGAACTTGTCGTTGTTCTCGCACAGCGATCCCACCACATCCACCACCCGCTCGTTTTTACCCTGGGGTTTGCCCACGACCTCGATGTGGTGGTAGGCGCCGTACATTCCCGGGCGCATCAGTGCCGACATGCAGGCGTCCACGCCGATATAGCGCCGGTAAATGTTCTTTTCATTGATGGCGGTGGTCACCAGAACCCCGTGGGGCCCGGTCACGTAGCGCCCGCTTTCGAGAAAGAGCTTGGGCTGATACCCGTGCTGGTCTTCAAAGGCCGCCAGCAGGGCCGTGATCTGAAGCCCCATCCCGGCGAGGTCCAGGGGTGTTTCTTCAGGCCGGTAGGGTATCCCCAGGCCGCCGCCGATGTTGATGAACTCGAAGACAATCCCCAGTTCGGCGCTGATGCGCTCCACCTCTTGGAGCAGCATACGGGTGGTTTCCACCATATAATCCGCCTGAAGTTCGTTGGAAACCAGCATCGTGTGGAGCCCGAAGCGGCGGGCGCCGCGCTCCCGCGCCAATCGGTAGGCATCCACCAGCTGTTCGTGACTGACCCCGTACTTGGCCTCTTCGGGCTTGCCAATGATCGCGTTGCCGCCCCGACGGGGGCCGGGGTTGTAGCGAAAACAGATCAGTTCGGGCATCTGCGGGACCTTGGGCACCAGAGTGATGTCGTCCAGGTTGAGCAGGCAGCCGCCCTCGGCCGCGGCCAGTTGGAACTCCTCGCGGGTGGTGTTGTTGGAGGTGAACATGATCTCCTCACCCCGGGCGCCCACATCCCGGCTGAGGGTCAACTCGGTGCTCGAACTGCAGTCGAAACCGAAACCGACTTGGCGGATCAGCGCCAGCACCGCAGGGTTGGGCAGCGCCTTGACGGCGTAATATTCTTGGAAAAAGCTTGCCCCGGCAAAGGCCTTTTTGAGGGTCTGACAGGTGTTTAGGATTCCCTTTTCGTCGTAGATGTGAAACGGGGTGCCGAAGAAATCGACGATCTTCGCCAGCCGAGGGGTCAGGCGGTTTTTGAAATCAGCGGACATGGGCATGGGGCGGTACCTCCTGGCGGGTGCCAAAGGGCGGCGATGAGGCCAAAGTCCAGCTTCCGGGAGGCGCTGCGGCTTCAGGCCGCTGCGACGTTGTTTGGCAACGTCCGGTTTCGGGCGCTTTGGCGGTTCTTAGAGGTTAAGCCGGGGCTTCCGGCGGAATCTGAAAGGTTTCCTTGTAGGTGGTCAGGGCGATGCGGGTGCGGGTGGCGCCAATACCTTCCAGCGGGGCGATCTGCTCCCGCAGGACCTGCCCCAGCTCGCGGGTCCCGCCGACCCGCAGCTTGAGAAAAAAGCCGTCCTCGCCTGAAAGGTAATGGACTTCCTGGACCGCCGGGATGGCCGCCAGGCGACGGCCAAGGGCGTCGTCGCCGCCGGGGCGGGCGCTGCCCACCGAGACGAATGCCACCATTTCGCGGCCGAAGCGCGCCGGGTTCAGGCGCACCTCGTAGCCGTCGATGATCCCCAGCTTCTCCAACTTGCGGATGCGCTCCAGCACGGCCGAGGGTGCCATGCCCACCTTGCGTGCGACCTCCACGTTGGGGATGCGGGCCTTTTTCTGCAAGATCCGGATAATCTGAAGACTAATTTCGTCAATCATTCTTTATTCCAAGTTTTTTTTCAGCTATTATTCGTATTATACCTCCTTGTCAAGACTATTATTTACGTAAAGCAATCAATTAAAGAATAATATCCGCCGCGCCGTCTGCATGCCCGGCTGGTGCACCGGTCAATTTTCACTTTACATTTCGGGGGTGATCCACTATGAGCTTAACATATCGAATATTTTCATAAACCTACCCAATAGAGCCGCTCGGCCGCGGCCGCACCAGGGGGTGGAAGCAGCTCCGGGGGTTGCAGCCCTGATCCGAAACCGCCAAAGCAAACCACAAGGAGGAGACCCATTATGGACGCAATCAGACGCATTTTGTTGGTAGTCTTCCTGGCGCTGCCCCTGACGGGCGTTTTCACGGCCATGGCAATGGAACCCATCGGCATGGGGATCATCACCGGCGGCACCAAGGGCACCTATTTTCAGTTTGGCCTGGATATGCAAAAGCTGCTGAAGCCCCAAGGGTTCGATCTCAGCGTTTACGATTCCTCCGGGTCGGTGGAAAACATCTTCGCCGTTTACCAGCGGCCGCGCACCCAGATGGGGATCGTGCAGTCCGACGTCCTGGCCTTTGTGGCCAAAGTGCAGACGGACCCGGTATTGCAGCGCATCGCCAACCGCATCAAGATGGTCTTTCCCCTCTACAACGAGGAAATTCACCTCCTGGGGCGCAGCGACATCAGCGAGTTTGACGATCTCGCCGGGCGCCGGGTGGCCATCGGACAGGACGGCAGCGGCACCTATCTCACCGCCAAGCTGCTCTTCGAGGTGTCCGAGGTGGCCCCGGCGGAGATGGTCAATATCGGCACCGACGAGGCCCTGGCCGAACTCAAGGCGGGCCGCATCGACGCCATGTTCTACGTGGCGGGCTTTCCGGTGAAACTTTTCCGGGAGGGGGTTACGGCCGCAGACGAGCTGGCCCTGGTGCCCATTTTGAACAAGAACATTCTCGAGTTTTACCCGGCGGGCGAGATACCGGCCGGCACCTATGAATGGCAAGCTGCCGCGGTCAGCACCGCAGCGGTCAAGGCCGTGCTGATTTCCTACGACTTCCGCAGGGCCAACTGTGAATATGTCGGGCGCGTGGCCCGCATCATCGCCGACAACCTGGCCTGGTTGCGCCAAAACGGCCACCCCAAATGGCAGGCGGTGGATATCGACTACCCCCTCAAGGGGTGGGAGCAGTATGATTGCGTCCGGAACTACCTGGACCGCAGCCTCCCCCAGGAAACCAAGCCCCCGGCCGAAATCAACCCGGTTCTGGACGCCATCAAACGCATGCTCTAATGCCGGCAGGTCCTGCCGGCAGTCGTCTGGAACGGCTTCCCCGGTTTTATAGCCGCAAGCGAGGATCATCCGCGTCATGTACCTGGCCTACTACAACCTCAGCGCCAAGCCGTTTCAGATCAGCACCGACCCGGCCTTCCTGTGGCTGGGCCCCAAACACCGCGAAGCCCTGTCCACCCTGAGATACGGGGTGATGGACAACCGCGGTTTTCTGCTGCTGACCGGGGATGTCGGCACCGGCAAGACAACCCTGATTCATGCGCTGCTCAAAAGCCTCTCCCAGGAGGTGGTGGCGGCCAGCGTGCCGGACCCCGGGCTGTCACCACTGGACTTTTTCAACTATATCTCGCGGGGGTTTCATTTCGGCACGCGCTTCGCCTCCAAAGGCGATTTTTTGGATCATTTCATCGATTTTCTGGAAAGATCGCATGCGGCCCACAAAAAGGTACTGCTGATCATCGACGAGTCCCAGCGCCTGACCTCCGAACTGCTGGAGGAAATCCGGCTGCTGTCCAATATCGAGAAGTACGAAAACAAGCTGCTCAACATTTTTTTTGTGGGCCAAAACGAATTCAATCAGTTTCTGATGCTGCCGGAACACAAAGCCATCCGTCAGCGGATCACCATCAACTATCACATCACCCCGTTAACCGAAATCGAAACCGGGGCCTACGTCCGCCATCGGCTCAAGGTGGCCGGCGCCCGGATGGAGATCTTCGATGAGGGCGGCATCGGCGAGGTCTTTCGTTTTTCCAGCGGCTACCCCCGGCTGATCAACATCATTTGCGACCATGCGCTGCTTTCCGGGTTTATCAAAAGCGCGGAGGTCGTGACGGCGGCGATTGTGAGCGACTGCGCCGCCGATCTGACCCTGCCGCAACGCGACGTTCTGCAAGCCGAGATCGCCAAGACCGAGCGGCCGGAGCCCCCCCTGCCGGCCGCCGTGCGGGAGTCGGGCCCGGCCGCACCAGCCCCGCAGCGAAACCGCTGGCAGCGTTCCGCCCTGCTGGTGGCGCTTCTCGCAGCGCTGCTGCTGGGCCTTTTCGGGCTTTACCCCCAGGGCTTCGAACGCCTGAAGACATTGTGGCACAGCCAGTTTCAGGGGATGACGGCCGGCACCGGGGCCCCCCCGCCGACCCAAGTCGCCCCGGAACCGCCCCCCCCGGCTGGGGCGCCCGGCACCCCGCCGCTTCCCTCCCCGAAACCGCCGGCGACACCCGCCCCGGAAACCCCAAAGCCTCCGGCCGCAACAGCCGCCGCGCCACAAACCGCAACTCCTTTGAAGCCGGTTGCAGCAACGCCACCCGCCGAGCCCGTTTCAGCGACACCCGCAGCGCCCGCCGAAACCGCCGCCGGCACCCCGCCGGTTTCCCCCGTGAAACCTCCGGCGACGCCCACTCCGAAGACCCCAAAGCCGCCGGCCGCAACAGCCGCCGCTCCCCAAACCGCAGCCCCCCGGAAGCCGGTTGCAGCACCCCCACCCGCCGAGACCGTTACAGCGGCACCCGCAGCGCCCGCCGAAACCGCCGCCGGCACCCCGGCACCCGACGGAGACCCGGATAAACCGCTGCCGACTGTCCCGATGGAACCGCAGCCTCCGCCCGCTGGGCTCGAAGACCAGCGAGGCGCGCAAAATTTCGAACAAAAAGACGCACGAAAGCCGCTTCCGGCCAAGGCTGCAACCGAGGAGCTGCGGCAAGAAGACGCCGACGCCGACGCCGGTTCGGATCCGGGGGACATCATTGATTGGGTGCTGGAAAAAAACAAACGGCGGCAATAGCGAGGGGATGCCGCCATACGGCTTGGGCAGCGGCGGAGCGTTTGGGGGGAAGATTCCCGAGGGTGGAATTTTTTTTGCTGCGGCAACGCAGCCGCCAGGTGCCGGGAAACGTCACCAGCGGGCGGGACCGATACGGACGCGAACCATGGCTGAAAGCACTTGGGAATTGCCGGGGCGGCGGGGTCAGCGGTGATATGCGCCTTGCCCAAACCGGCGGCCGGGAGAGCGACTATCCTGGAAGCGTTCCGATGCCCATCGGGTCGGGGCCGTCAGCGGCGAACGGCTCTCACCGCCCCGCACTGCCAGTCGGCCATCTGGTCCACCTGCCAATCGGTTTCGCTGCGGGCCGAGACCACATCCACCACCCGACTCCAACCGTCCGAATAGCGGGTATAGTTTTTGGAGGTCCAGTACCAGACCGCGCCACCGGGGGTCGGAAAGCGCGGCGCTTTTTCGTGAATCCCGGCCAATTCTTCGACGGTGGGCAGGCGCCAGTCCGAAAAACCGCCGACGGCGAGATTCTCCACATATCTCGCGGCGGCCGTGTAATCCAGGCATTGGCCGGTGTCGGCACGCGAGTCCAGCAGACACCAGGTGAGACCGGTTTGGGTGTCCAGCACGGTCCCGGGCTGTTTTTCCTGGAACCGGCCGCCGGTTGCCGCCAGCTGGCTGCGAAGGGCGCCGGCAATCACCTGCCGCTTGCGCTCCAGTGCCTGTTGCTCCAGCCGGGCGATTTTTTCATCGATCACCGGCCGCAGACTGCTGTTGGGATAGGCTTTGAGATAATCGACATAGACGGCCCGGGCGCCGGCCAGGTCATCACCGGCGGCCGCCGCCTTGGCGCTCAGACGGGCCAGGATCTCTTCGCCTCGCTGGTTGCGCCGAGCGGTTTCCTGCAGCTCTTCAACGACGGCGGTGCGGGGGTTTTCGGGGTATAGATCGATGAAGCGCTGGCAGAGGGAGATCGCCGCGGCCCAGTGGCCTTGGGCACGAAGTACGCCAAGCTGTTTTTCCAGGGCCAGAAAATACTCCGCGCTCATATCGTCCAAACGCCTGCGAACCTCATCGCGGTGACGGCCCCGGGGGTGGGCGTCTAAGTATGTCCGACAGGCGGCAATACGCTCTTCGACCTCCGCCGGGGCCGCGGCCTCGACGGCTCTGAAATCCGCATCATCGAGGGCCTCTGCGGCCGCGCGGGTGCGCTCCGCGACAATTTTGGCGCACGGAGTCGCGGCATACTGCTGACCGAGGGCCTGGTAGTGCGCGAGAGCCTCCGCGGGCCGCGCCGCTTCCGCCTGGGCGTCGGCCTCGGCAAGGGCTTGACGGCACGCCACCTCCTCCAGGGCCTGTCTTACGGACAGCAGTTTTTCCCGGATCTCGGCGGTGTATTTGGCCCCTTCATGGGCGGCCAGATAATCCTGGAGAAGCATTTCTTTCTTGCCGAGATCCGGCTGCCCATCGACCTGCGCCATCAGCTGGCCGAAATCGGCCTTGGCGCGGCTGACCCCCAGCATCCAGGCCGAAGCAGCGCCCAGCACCACCAGCAGCGCCAGCACCATGAAGGACATGGCCAACCTGCGCTTCAAGTTGGTGGCGGCTTTTTTGGGCCCCAGGATCGCCCAGTTTTTCTGCCGGCAGTAGTCCTCGATATAGGCGCGGGCCTCATCGCCGTCCATGCCGTAATCCACGGCGGCCTTGACCAGCACCTCGAAATACTCCGGCTTGATTTCACCGTCCAGACCGGCGACGTCGATGTCGGCGTTCAGGGCCGTCAGCTTCGAGCGCGCCCGGGAATAGTCGTAAGACTGGCGGCTTTCCTCGCTTTTGAAAATCTGCAGACACTGCCCGGCGAGAACCTCGCCGGCGGTTGTAACGGCATCCTTGCGGGCGACCTGACGGTAATGGGCCTCAACGGTCCGCGCCTTGACCTGCAACTCCTCCAGCCGCGCCCCGTTGGAAGCGTCGAGAAACGCGTAGAGGGATTTCTTGCCAACGACCTTGAGGTTGGCGTTGATGACCTTTTCGATGGCCTTGTCCAGCGGTTTGGCCCGCCCCTTTTCGTTGACGCCGCCTTTGCGAACCGGCACCTTGAGCCGTTTGCGGACCGCCTCCTCGCTGACCGCCAGCATCTTGGCCAGCTTGGCGACCTCTTCGGCGGTGACGTAGCCTTTGCTGGCCCGAATGCTGAGATGTTTGTCGAGCTGGGCGATCTTTTCCTTCTGCTTCAGCCGGATGCGGTTGCGAATCTCGGTCTCTTGGATCCCGTGCAACTCGGCCAGCTTGAAAACCTCCTCTTTCGTGATGTAGCCCTTGCTCATCCGGATCTCGAGATGGCGGTCGATGGCGGCAAATTTTTTGGCGTCGCGCTGGCGCGTCAGTTCGAGGGCCGCTCGGGCTTCTTTATCGCGGAGTTCGGGGTCTGACATGACCCGTCGAATTTCGGGGATCAGGCCGATGTATTTCTTGGCCAGAATGGCCTTGGTGGGGTGATTGCGAAATTGGCTCCAGCGGGCCTGCATCTTCTTGATGGCGGTTTCGATCCGGTGCAGATCCGTCTCGGGCGGATCCACCGCAAGCTCCAGCAGCAAATAAAAATTTTCCCGCTCCATAGACTGCCTCTGTTTCAACTTCGCTCACTCAGCCGGCCGCTCCGGGGTTGCCGGTTGTCACAAGATAAAAACAAGCCCCGCCGTGCCCCCCCGGTGATGGTCGCGGCTTTAATAGACCACCAGGCTCTGGCTGCGCATCTTGGCCGCTGCCAGCTCCTCGCCCTGGATGACGGAGGCGGTCTCGATGGAGGCGTCCACCTGGCGGCCCTCGGTGGATTCCACCGCCTTGATCTTCAAGCGCCCCTCCTTGTTCAGATTGAAGGAGATATCCACGGGGGTGTCGGCGGCCAGGCCGCGCGGAAGCCGCATAACGGCCGTGCCGATTTCGATGGCATACTCCGGCGGGATGCTCTTTTCACTGGTCTCGGCCTCCATGATGCGAATCAGGACCGTTTCCTGGTCATCCACCGCGGTGAAGAACCGTTTGGCAGCCTCCACCGGCACACCGGTGTTGCGCAAAATCACGCTGTAGACGATCTCCTCGTTTTGGGCGTTGTTGACGACGATGCCGAAGCTCTTGCTGGTGACGTCCTTTACCTTGACCAGCGAACTTTTGACCGACGGCAGGGTGTAGCCCTCTTCGTCGGCTATCTCCTGGGCGGCCGCTTCGACCTCTTCGGGGTTGAGTGCGACATCCCCTTGCAGTTCCTCCACCTTGCGATTGGTTTTGGCCGCAATGCGGCGCACCAGACCATCGTTCAGGGAGAGTTTCCAGCCGAAAATCGCCGCCCCCTTGGCCACCGCCTCATCCGGATCGAAGATCTTGGGTTCTTTGCCGAACTCTTGCTGGATACGCGCGGCGACCTGGGGCATTCGGGTGGAGCCGCCGACGAGGATGATCTCATCAAAATTATTATAACCTTTTTTCTTGGCCTCCTCCAGCATCTCATGGGTCAGATGGACGGTGCGCTCCAGCAGATCCGAAGTGATCTCCTCGAACTTGCTGCGCTGCAGCTCGACTTTGACCCGCTCACCGCCGTGGGTGATTGAAATAGGCGTTTTTTCTCGCTGAGAAAGAACCTTTTTGGCTTTTTCAGCGGAAAGCTGCAGGTCCTGACAGGTGTCCGGGTCCTCCAGGATTTCCTCATCGCTGCCGGTCTGGCTCTGAAATTCCTGTACCAGGTAGGCCACGATACGATCGTCCCAGTCCTTGCCGCCGAGGTTGTGATCGCCACCGGTGCAGATCACCTGGATGGCGTCGGGCTGGATATCGATCAGGGTGATATCGAAGGTGCCGCCGCCAAGGTCATAGACCATCACCACCCGTTTGTCGGAAATCGCAACAGTGCCATAGGCGATGGCCGCCGCGGTGGGTTCGTTGATGATCTGGCGGACATTGAAGCCCGCAATCTCACCGGCCATGCGGGTGGCTTCGCGTTCGTTGATACCGAAATAGGCCGGGCAGGTGATGACCACGTCGGTGATCTTCGACCCCAGGCTCTGCTCGGCGTCCTGGGCGACCTTGCGCAGGATGTAACTGGAAATTTCCTCGGCGCGATAGGTCTTGTCGTCGTAGCTGAACAGATAGTCAGGTTCACCCATGGAGCGTTTGATGAAGCTGACCACCTCATTGGGGTAGATCTTGCTGCTTTCCTTGGCCACGTCGCCGACGACGATATTGCCCCCGTCGAAAAACACAACGGAGGGGGTAACCCGCTGGTTTTCGGCATTGGGCACCACCACCGCCTTGCCGTACTCGTCCACATAGGCGATGGAGGTATAGGTGGTGCCGAGGTCGATCCCGAAAATCCTCTTCATCTGATCACTCATTGATGGCCCTCATTGCGAAAGAAATTAATTGCCCTTGTAATCGTAGACTGCGACCATTTCCGGCCGAATCACCTTTCCCTCCCACTCGTAGCCGCAGCGCAGGCTCTCAGCGACCCTTTTGTCCTTTTCGGGATCGGCTGTGGCGACTTTTTTGGCCGCCCGCTGGCGAGTGGGATCAAACCCATCCCCCGGGCAGATGAAGGATTTCACCCCCTGCCAGTAAAAGATGTCCTCCAGGTCGGATGGAATGGTTTCCAGAAACTTGAAGATCTTGACCGGATCGCGGACTTCGGAATCCAGTGAGCGGTAGTGCCGCAGCCACTTGCGGATGTCGTCGATGACCTTGATCACGTCCATCAGCACCGACATCAGATGCTTCTTGACGATATCGTTTTTGTATTCCTGCAACTCCTGGTGGAGGGTGTCGATGATGTGCTCTTTGTGGGCATCGTACTTGAGTTTGGCCTGAAACTCGCCCACCAGATGGTCCATGCCGGCCTGCAGCCCGTCCAGCCGGTTTAGCAGTCCCCCCATGCCCTCGGCAGCGACCGCCTCCGGCCCAGACTCGGCCGCATCCCGCGGCGGCAGCGCAGCCCCTGCCGGCGCGTCCTGAATCGCCATATC
>JAJDNY010000062.1 GCA_022340425.1 Desulfobacteraceae bacterium
CTGGGGCCGCTGGACCGGCGAGACCCTGGCAGCCCTGAGGGCCCGCGACCCCGTGAGCCTGGCCGCCGCCGAAGCCCGCGGCTGGGACTTCCGCCCGCCCGGCGGCGAATCCCGGCGCGAGGTCTGGCGCCGCGGCCGCGCAGCCCTGACGGCGGCCGCGCAGCGCTGGCCCGGGGAAACCTTGCTGGTGATCACCCACGAGGGGGTGATCAAGTGCCTGGCCTACGGCCTCAGCGGCCGCCGCTTCCTGCCGAACGAAGGGCCCCTGCTGCGGCCCCGCCACCTGCACCGGCTGTGCGCCGCGGGCGGCCGCCTGACGGCCACAGCCCTCAACCGCCTGGCCCTCGACCCAGGCACGCAACCCTGAAGGTTTCGCAAAAAGGCCAATTTTGGCGCTTCGCTGCATCTCGAAGTCGCTGCAGCGAACATAAGTACGCCTCACTTCTCGAAATTTGCGCGCCGTAACTTGAACTTACTATACCACCATCCCCAATATTAACTTACTGCTTCATCTTGTTTCACGCGCAGCAGTAAGGCTTTTTTAAGTGATTCATGGTTTGCATCCGAATCATCCGGAAATCGGAGATTCTATTTTTGACTGAAATATCATTCCATTGGGGTGACCAAGAAAGCTAAAATCAGATGAGCCTTGCATCCCATCGTCCCGGGCCGAGCATCGCAGCAGCCGGCGAAAAAGGCCCTGTGGCTGTCTGAGCGCCAGCGAATTCCACAGGGCCCGCCGGCTGCGAGAAGCGCAGGGCAGCCCGAAGGGCCCCGGGGCGCGGGCGGTTTCTTTTGGTTACTTTTCTTGTCCGCACAAGAAAAGTAACAACAATGAAAAAAAGGCGAAAACTTCCAAATTATGAAAATCCCCTTCTACTGCCAGCACGTGCTGGGAATCGGCCACCTCTTCCGCAGCCTGGCGATCTGCCGGGCCCTGGCGCCCCACCCGGTGACGCTGGTCACCGGCGGCAGCCGGGTGGACGCCCCCCTGCCGCCCAATGTGCGGGAGGCGGCCCTGCCGCCGCTGATGATGGACGCCGACTTCAGCCGGCTCTACGATGCCGCCGGCGAGGTTTCCCCGGACGAGGTAAAGGCCCGACGCCGGCGGCTGCTCTTCGACCTGGTGGACCAGGCCGCCCCGGAGACCGTCGTCATCGAGCTTTACCCCTTCGGCCGCAAGGCCTTCGGCTTCGAACTGGATCCTGTCCTGCAGGCCATCCGCGCCGGCGACCTGCCCCCGGCGCGGGTGGTCTGCAGCCTGCGCGACATCCTGGTGGAAAAGGCGGACTCCGCGGCCTACGAGGCCCGCGTCCTGGACCGCCTGGGGCGTTTCTTCGACGCCCTCCTGATCCATGCCGACCCAACCGTGGTGCGCCTGGAGGAAACCTTCGGGCGCAGCGCCGAGATTCCCGTCCCGCAGGTCTACACCGGCTTTGTGGCCCCCCGCCCGGACCCCGGCGCACGCCGGCGGGTGCGGCGGCGGCTGGGTCTGGGGCCGGAAGAGCGGCTGATCGTGGCCAGCGCCGGCGGCGGCAGCGTCGGCGGGGAGCTGCTGGAGGCTGTGGCGGCGGCCTTTGGGCGGCTGCCGCGCCGGGCGGGCTGCCGCCTGCAGATTTTTTCCGGGCCGTTTCTGGCGGCCGAGGCCTATGAAAGGCTGCGCCGCTTTGCCGGCGATTCCTGCCGGGTCGCGCGCTTCAGCCCCGATTTCCTCTCCTACCTGGCCGCCGCCGACCTATCGGTGAGCATGGCGGGGTACAACACCAGCATGAACATCCTCGCCACCGGGGTCCCGGCCCTGGTCTGGCCCTTTGCCCAGAACCGCGAACAGGGGCTGCGGGCTGCGCGCCTGGCAGGCCGCGGCGCCCTGGAGGTCCTCACGACCGCGGACCTGCGGCCCGAAGTCCTGGCCGGGCGCATGCGCCGGCGCCTGGCGGCCGGACCGGCGCAGGCCGGCGACATCGACCTCGACGGCGCCGCCGCCACGGCCACCTGGCTGACCTCCGGCGCTTCGTAATTTTGACAGTTCCGTAAAAAACCCAATTTCCGCGTTGCGCTGCATCTCGAAGTCGCTGCGGCGTACATAAGTACCCCTCACTCCTCGAGATTTGCGCGCCATGAACTTGGGCTTTTTACGAAACTGTCTGATTTTCTACTTTTTACCGGTCCATCAATTTTGATGGCGGTGTAGAAAGCATTTTACCCCGCAGTACGGTGTTTGTCAGAAAGGAACTTTGGTGGGCACTTTGGGAATGGACTGGATTTAGCATTCCCATGGGTCTTATGTTCATTTTCTTGTACGGACAAGAAAACGAACCAAAAGAAACCGCCCGCGTCCCGGGGCCCTTCGGGCTGCCCTGCGCTTCTCGCAGCCGGCGGGCCCTGTGGAACTCGCTTACGCTCAAACAACCACAGGGCCTTTTTCGCCAGCTGCTGCGATGCTCGGCCCGGGACAACGGGACATAAAACACCGGTTGCATCAGGCGAGGAAAACGACACTGTTTTCTCGGCCTACTTTGCGTCTCGAGCGCAGCGGGCGGTGTGGAGATTCTTTTGATCTATATATTCCCCCCGATCCCCAGTTTGTGCTATGGGTTTGGTAACCGGCCCCACGGCCCAGGATGAATGCCCCATGCCCGAGACCACCCCTTCACCCCTGTGGCGCGCACCCCTGCCGCCCGATCTGGACGCCCGCCTGACGCGCTGGCTGACCGACGGCCTGGCCGCTGCCAAGGCCTTCCGGCGCGTGACGGTCTTTTGCCGCGCGGACGACGTCGGCGTTCCGGGCCGGCGCTTCGAGCGCCTGGTGGGGCTCTTCCAGCGGCACCGGGCGCCCCTGGGGCTGGCGGTGGTGCCCGCCTGGCTGACCACGGCCCGCTGGGAACGATTGGCCGCCCTGACCGGCGGTGGAAACGGGTTGTGGTGCTGGCATCAACACGGCTGGCGGCATGTCAACCACGAACCGGCGGGCAAGAAGCAGGAATTCGGCCCCGCACGCCCCCGGTCCCAATTGGCGGCGGACCTGCGGCGGGGGCGGGAGCGGCTGGAGGCCCTGATGGGGCCGGCCTTCTACCCGGCGTTCACCCCGCCCTGGAACCGCTGCAGCGCGGAGGCCCTGGAGTTGATCCGGGAGGCCGACTACCGCGCCGTTTCGCGCAGCAGCGGCAGCCGGCCGCAGGCACCGCCGGGCATGCCGGAGCTGGCGGTCAACCTCGACCTGCACACCCGCCGGGAGCCCACTGCCGAGCGCGCCTGGCAGGGGCTGGGGGAGGAACTGCAGGCGGCCGTGGCCACCGGCCGTTGCGGGATCATGATCCACCACCAAAGGATGAACGCCGCCGGCGCCGCTTTTCTGGACGCCCTTCTGGCGGCCCTGAAGGCCCACCGGGGATTTCAGCTGACGGGAATGCCGGCGCTGGCCGAAAACGGAGGGCGGACGGAAAACTGGAGGACGGGCTGATGGCCGGCGATCGACCCACTGCGGCGCAGCCCGGCTTGCGGGGCGGGTCGGTTGCCCGGCAGGTGGTTCTGCCCTTCAAGAAATCGGTGGAAATCGCCTTCAAGAGCATCCGGGCGCGCTTCTTCCGCTCCATGATCACGACCCTCAGCCTGGTGCTTGCGGTTTCCTTCCTGAGCTTCGTCAATGTCGGCACGGATATGGCCAACGGGCTGCTGGCGAGCGGCGACCCCGTCGTGCGCCAGGACCTGAGCCAGGCCGGCTACGACTTCGGCCCGCGGGACACCAGCGTCGGCAGCAGCCCCAAACAGCGCTGGATCGTGATCCTGTCGCTGTTGGTGTGCGTGGTGGGCATCGTCAACGCCCAGTTGATGGCGGTCACCGAGCGCTTCCGCGAAATCGGCACGATGAAGTGCCTGGGTGCCCTGGACCGCTTCATCCTGCGGCTGTTCGTCCTGGAGGCCGGCATGCAGGGGCTGGCCGGGGCCGCCATCGGGGCTGCGGCCGGCGGCCTGTTCGCAGTGCTCAACGCCTGGATCGCCTTCGGCGGCCTGGCCCTGCGGGTGCTGCCGGCCGGGGAGGTGCTGGCCTCGATCCTGTGGGCCACCCTGGTGGGCATCGCCCTCAGCTTGCTGGGGGTCCTCTACCCGGCGGCGGTGGCCGCCCGCATGCAGCCGGTGGAGGCCATGCGCGTGGAGCAGTAGCCTGCACCAGCGGGGTGTTCCTTCTTTTTAACTGACCCGCATCAGCCGGGGGAACCATGACCGAAACCCGCAACATCGTCCGCGTCTCCGGGGTCATCAAGACCTTCAAGCTCGGCAAGGTGTTGGTGGAGGCCCTCAAAGGCATCGACCTGGAAATCGCCGCCGGCAACTACATTTCCATCATGGGCCCCTCGGGGTCGGGCAAGAGTACGCTCTTCAACATGATCGGCGGCCTGGACAAGCCTTCGGCCGGCAAGGTCTTCATCGACGAGGTGGACATCGCCCAGCTGGACGCCTACGAGCTCGCCTGGCTGCGCTGCCGCAAGATCGGCTACATCTTTCAGACCTTCAACATCATCCCGGTCATGACCGCTCTTGAAAACGTCACCCTGCCGATGACCTTCGCAGGCATGAACAGCGACGAGGCGGTGGAGAAGGGCATCGGGCTGCTGCAGCTGGTGGGGCTCGGGGACCGCTTCGAACACAAACCCAGCGAGCTTTCCGGCGGCCAACAGCAGCGCGTGGCCATCGCCCGGGCGCTGGCCAACGACCCGGCCATCATCCTGGCCGACGAACCCACCGGCAACCTGGACCTCACCACCGGCGAGGAGATCATCGCCCTGCTCAAGCAGATGAGCCAAGACCGGGGGGTGACGGTGATCTCGGCCACCCACGATTTCAAGATGCTCAACGTCTCGGATCAGGTGGTCTGGATCCGCGACGGGCTGGTGGACAAAATCGAGGACCGCGAAGAGCTCTCCATTTCGGTGGGCACGATCGGCTCCCGGGAATAGCCCCGCAGGCAGCGGCGGGCGCGCCCACCGAACCAAACGAAACCGAACGCCACAACCGTGGCGCCATTTTGAGAGCCGGCCCAGGCGCCGGCAGGTGACCGCAGATGGCAAAACCGGCCGAACCATCCCGCCAGATCCGCTTCCCGCTCCGCTGGGGCTGCGCCCTGGCGCTGCTGGCGATCCTGGCCGCCGCGGGACCCCCGGCGGCCGCCGTGGAACCCGGCGATTTTGCCGCAAACCTGAAAGCCCTCAGCGCTTGGGATGATCGCAGCAGCGGCACCCCTGGCCACCGCGCTGCCGCCGAGGCCATTCGGGGCCGTTTCACGGCCCTGGGGTTCGAGGACGTCGGCGTGCACCGCTTCGCCCTGCCGCTGCGCCGCCACACCCAAAGCCGCATCGCCCTGCCGGCCCAAGGCCGGCGCACGCCCCTCAACCCCATCAACGGCAACGCCATCTCACCCGGCACCATCGCCCCCGAAGGCCTCGACGGGCCGCTGGTCTACGTCGGCCCGGGGGACCTGCCGAATTTCAACGGCACCCCGACTGCCGGCGCCATCGTTCTGATGGACCTGACCTCCGGCCGCAACTGGCTGCACGCGGCCAACCTCGGCGCCAAGGCCCTGATCTACGTCGACCGCGGGGACTCCCCGCGAACCCTGTTCGAGGAGAAACACGAGCTTTCCCCCATCCGCTTCCCGCGCTTCTGGCTGCCGCTGGAGGTCGCGCACAGCCTCCTGGGCGATTTCGAAGGCACTGTCGGCAGCGTGCTGGCCGAAAACGTGCGGCTGACCTCGGACCTGCGCTGGGAGCCGGCGGTGGGCGAAAACATCTACTGTTTGGTGCCGGGAACCGACCCGGACCTGAAAGAGCAGCTGCTGCTGGTGGAGGCCTTCTACGACAGCACCCCGCTGGTCTTCGGGCGCGCCCCGGGAAGCGACGAGGCCTGCGGCATCGCCAGCCTGCTGACACTGGCGGCCGAGCTGCGCGACCACCCGCCGGCGCGCTCGATCCTGCTGGTGGCCACCGACGGCCATGCCACCGAGCTGGCCGGGATGCGCGAGCTGGTCTGGAGCATCAGCGCCCGAACCAGGGAGCTGCGTGAGACCCGCAGCGAACTGCAGCGGGTGGTCAAAACCGCCCGGCAGATGGCGGACCTCCTGGGGCAGGCTGCGGTCTCGGGTTTCGACGGCCAAGAGACAGCCGGCGGCGATCTCAGGGAGGCGCTGGCCGAGGAGATCAAAACCGAGGTCGACCGGATTTCGCGCGAGCTCATCCAGCTGCGCCTGGACGGCAGCGATAATGCCAGCCGCGGGCGGATCAACACCCTCGCCCAGGAGCGCCAGGTGCTGCGCGGCCTGCTGTGGCGCAGCGGCTTTGCCGGTCTGAACGCCGCCGAGCGGGCCGCGGCCAAGATGCTCCTGCCCGAGGCGATCCGCCGCCAGGAGATGCTGCTGGCCGACGCCCGCCACCAGCTGGAACTGCTGGAGAGCGCCAACCGCCTGCGGGGCATCGTCAGGGCCCACGACCTGGCAGCGGCGGTCTCGCTGCATCTTTCCAGCCACGGCGACGGGCTCGGGGCCTTCAACCGCGGCTGGCTTTACCCGCTCAAGCCCAGCGTCAACCGGGTGGCCCCTTACAGCACCTTAAACGAGGTGCTCAACGCCGGCGCGGCGGCCATGGCCTCCGCCGGGGAGCTGCCCTATGCTTTCCGCGACACCCTGCGCCCCAGCCGGGTGCGCCCGTGGCAGAGCCACTTCATCGACCAGCCCCATCTGGGCGGCGAGGTCAGCGCGCTGGCCGGCTATCTCGGCTTCACCCTGGCCACCGTCAATGACGCCCGGACCCGCTGGGGCACCCCCGGCGACCGGCCCCAGGCGGTGGATACCGTCCAGGCCGCACGGCAATGCGCGCTGGTCTGCGGCCTCGTTCAGGCCCTCGCCCGGGCGCCCCGCCTGGACAGCGGCATCGCACCCTCCGAGGGCTTCGCCACGGTTTCCGGGCACGCCAAGCGTCTGCGCCACGGCGAGCTGTTTCCCGACCAGGCCGCACCGGGGGCGGTTCTGCTGGCCTTTCAGGGACCGGCCCGGCATCACGCCATCGTCGACGCCCGCGGCCGCTTCCAGCTCAAGGGCGTGGCCGAAAAGCGGCACGTGCTGGACAAGGTGATCATCGAGGGCTATCGTTTCGACCCCGAAAGCGGGGAGACCCTCTGGGCCATCGACAAAAAGCAGACCGGCAAGGAAGCCTACCGGCTGAAAATGCAGCGCCGGAACATGGAAACCGACCTGGTGATGTTCAGCTGCCGCCAGACCACCATCTTCGACCTGCTCGAGCCGCGCAGCTTCCGTTACCTCACCAAGATCCAGGTCCTCGACGGCCGCCGCGAGGCCCTGCCGCTGCGTTACTGGTACAGCCGGATCGACACCCGCAGCTCGGTGATCGCCTCGATCTTCCTGGAGCCGGGGACCCGCATGAAGCTGACCCTCTCGGACACCGTCCTGCGCAACAAGATGCTCTTGCTCAACGCCACCCCGGACCATCCCGAGGGCACCGGTTTCCCGGTGGACGACTATCCCAGCATCCCCCAGACGGCCTTCCACGTCGCCCGCGACATGTGGACCCTGCTGACCCCCCGGATCGCGGCCCTGGAGACCCACGGCATCCACGACGAGCGTATCCGCCAGCTCCGGGAGGAGGGGGTGTCCGCCCTGCGGCAGGCGGAAGCCGACCTGGACGGCCGCCGCTTCGACCGCGCCGCCGCCGCCGCCGCCCGCTCCTGGGCGTTGGCCAGCCGGGTCTACAACCATGTTCAGAAGACCCAGAAGGACGTCCTCTTCGGCGTCCTCTTCTACATCGCCCTGTTCGTCCCCTTCGCCTTCTGCCTGGAGCGGCTGCTGTTCTCGTACGCCAACATCCACAAGCGGATCGTGGCCTTCGTGGCGATCCTGGCGGTCCTGATCGCCGTCATTTTCCAGGTCCACCCGGCCTTTCAGCTGGCCTACAGCCCGTTGGTGGTGGTGCTGGCCTTTTTCATCATGGGGCTCTCGCTGGTGGTCACGCTGATCATCTTCTTCCGCTTCGAAAACGAGATGGTGCGCCTGCAGCGGCGCGCCAGCCGCCTGCCGGCCGGCGAGATCAGCCGCTGGAAAGCCTTTGTGGCGGCTTTTTTCCTGGGGGTCAACAACCTGCGGCGGCGGCGGCTGCGGACGGTTTTGACCTGCCTGACCCTGATCATCCTGACCTTCACCATCATGAGTTTCACCTCGGTCAAGACCAACCGCCAGCACGCCCGCATGCTCTACCAGGACCGCGCCCCCTACCCGGCCATCCTGATGAAGAACGTCAACTGGCAGGACCTGCCGCCCGAGGCCCTGGGCATCATCACCAACGAGTTTCACGACAGCGGCCTGGTGGCGCCGCGGGTCTGGCTGGAAGACGCCGACCGGACGCGGTCCACGCGCATCCCGCTGCGCTTTGGCGACCGGCGCTACGAGGCCCAGGGGATGATCGGGCTGGCCAGCAACGAGCCCGCGGTGACGGGGCTGGACCAGGTGCTGGTGGGCGGGCGCTGGTTCCGCGAGGATGAGGAAAAGGCCGTCCTGATCTCCGAGCGCATGGCCCGGGAGCTGGGCATCGGAACCGATCCACCGGCCGGCACCCAGGTGCTGCTCTGGGGGCTGCCCTTCGAGATTGCCGGCGTTTTCTCCGGCGAACGCCTCCAGGGGCGCCCCGACCTGGACGGCGAGATCCTGACGCCGGTCACCTTTCCCAGCGACATCGCCGTGGAGTTGACCGAGGTGGAGATGGACGCCCTGGAGTCCGGCGACGAGGTCCTCGAGCTGCAGGGCGCGTACCAGCACATCCCTGCCGATCTGACGGTAATCGTGCCGGCGGACACCCTCCTCGCCCTGGGCGGCCGGCTGAAGGCCGCCGCCCTGCGGCCGGACGCGTCCGAGGATTTGCAGGCCCTCTCCGCGCAGCTGGCCGACCGCTTCGGGCTGACGCTTTTCAGCGGGGAGCCGGACGGCACCTTCATCTACCACGCCAGCGAGACGATCCGCTACAGCGGTGTGCCCAACATCCTGATCCCGCTGGTGATCTCGGTCTTCATCGTGCTCAACACGATGATCGGCAGCGTCTACGAGCGCAAGCGCGAAATCGGGATCTACACCTCAGTGGGGCTGGCGCCCTCCCACGTGGGGTTTCTGTTCGTCGCCGAGGCCATGGCCTTCGCCGTGCTGAGCGTCGTGCTGGGCTATCTGCTGGCCCAGAGCTCCGCCAAGCTCTTTGCCGGAACGACCCTGTGGGCCGGCATCACGGTCAACTACTCCTCCCTGGCGGGGGTGGCCGCGATGCTGCTGGTGATCCTGGTGGTGCTGGTGTCGGTCATCTACCCGGCGCGAGTGGCCGCCGAGATCGCCATCCCGGACGTCAACCGCTCCTGGCGCCTGCCCGACGCCCAGAGCAGCACCATCGAAATCACCCTGCCCTTCCTGATGAAATATCACGAACACCTCAGCATCGGCGGCTTCGTGATCGACCACTTCCGCGGCCACCAGGACGTCTCCCACGGCCTGTTCTCCAGCGGCGAGATCGACTTCGGCTTCGAGGACCAGCCGTCAGCCCCGGACGGGGCGACCTGCCTCTTCCTGCGGGCCAAGGTCTGGTTGGCGCCGTTTGACTTCGGCATCATGCAGACGGTGACGGTGACCTTCTGCCCGTCGCAGGACAAACCGGACCTCTACGAAATCCGGCTGCGGCTGGTGCGCCAGACCGGCGAGGCCAACGTCTGGGGCCGGGTGAACCGTGTGTTCGTCAACGACCTGCGCAAACAACTGCTGGTCTGGCGGTCCCTGCCGGCCGAGACCCAGGAGTTTTACCGCGGGCGGCTGGAGACGGCCGGGCCCGCCCCGACTGTCTGAAAGGCACCCAAACCAATACCTTTAAAGGAGGACACCCCGCCCATGGGCCTCTTTTCAAGCGCAAGCAGCAGCACCGGCACATGAGCACGCCGCCCGCACCCGCCACCCCGCCCCCCGGGGAACCGGAGCAGTCGGCGGCGATCGCCATCCGCCCGCGTGCCGTTCTGATCGGCCTGCTGCTGGCGACGGTGATCTGCGCCCTGACCCCCTTCAACAACGTCTACCGCCAGGCCACGCCGCTGGGGGGCGGTCATTTCCCGCTGGCGCCGTTTTTCATCCTCTTCTGGCTGACGCTGCTGGTGGCCGCCGCCGGCCGGCTGGCGGGCCGCCGGCCGTGGCTGAACGGTCGCGAGCTGCTGGTGGTCTGGATCCTGATGGTGCTCGTCTCCGGCATCGCCTACACGGGGCTGGCGCGCACCTTTTTCATCAACCTGACCGCCCCGTACCACTTTGCCAACGTCGAAAACCGCTGGGAAACGGTGCTGCAGCCGCTGCTGCCCCAGGCCCTCTTCCCCCAGCAGGCCGAGGCGGTGGCCACCCTCTACAACGGGCTGATCGGCGGGCGCCAGATGGGCTGGCTGACGGTCGTGCGCCAGATCCCCTGGCAGGCCTGGATCGTGCCGCTGGCCAGCTGGGGCGGCTTCATCCTCTTGTGCTACCTGGTGATGCTCTGCCTGGTGAACATTCTCAGCCGTCAGGCCCTGGCCAACGAGCGCATGAACTTCCCGCTGCTGCGGGTGCCGCAGTTGATGGAGGACGCTCTTGACGCGGGGCGCCTGGGCGACTTTTTGACCGACCGCTTCCTGCTCTGCGGGATGCTCCTGCCGGTGGCGCTGCACCTGTTAAACGGCCTGCATTTCTACCTGCCGGCGGTGCCCCAGCTGCCGACCCTGATCCTGGTGGGCCCCTATTTCCCCAAAACCGGCCTGTTTTCAGGGTTTTACAAGCTGAAAATCTACATCTACCCCGCCTTCATCGGCTTCGCCTTCCTGACCTCGCGCCAGATCTCCTTTTCCTTCTGGCTCTTTTTCATCCTGGGCGGCCTGCTCTCCGGCCTGCTGGGTGTCCTGGGCTACAACATCCCGGCGGCGGCTTTAGGGGTGACCTTCGGGCCGACCCTTTCCCACCCCGAGGAGATGCAGATGCTGGGCGCCTACGGGGTCTTTTTTCTCTTCCTAATGTGGCTGGCGCGTTTTCACCTGGCCGACACCCTGCGCGAGGCCCTGTGGCTCAAAAAGGCGGCCCCGGCCGAATCGGAATGGTTCTCCACCCGTCTGGCCTTCTGGGGGGTGGTGCTCGGCGGGGGCGGCCTGGTGGCCTGGTGCCGCTACTTCGGCGTTCCGCTGACGGCCTCGCTGCTCTTCATCGGGGCCTCGTTCATGGTGCTGCTGGTGGCCAGCCGGATCATCTGCCAGGGGGGGATCGCCTACTTCACCCTCACCACAGCCCCCATCGACGGCCTGCTGACCTTCTTCGGCCCGGGGTTCTTCAGCCACATGGGCCTCTTGGTCGCGGCCGTGGTGCAGAAGGTCATGTTCGTGGACCTGCGCGAGTCGCTGATGCCCTCACTCCTGCACGCCAGCAAGATCAGCGCACCGCTAAAAAACCGGCGCCTGGTGGCCGGCGGCATCGTGGTCACGCTGCTGGCCGGGATCGTCGTCTCGCTGGTAGCCATGCTGGCGCTGTGCTACAAATTCGGGGTACGCGAACTGCAGTTCGACTGGGCAACCCAAACCACCCTGACGGTCTACGACAACGTTTTCGCCCTGATCGAAAGCCCCCTGGAAAGCGGCCACTGGGTGGTTCTCTTCGGCCTGCTGGGGGCGGCGTTGATGCTGGTCCTGGTGATCTGCTACCACCGCTTCTACTGGTGGCCGATCCACCCGCTGGGCTACCTCGCCGCCTATAGCTCGGCCATGCGCATCCTGTGGTTCAGCTTTTTCGTGGGCTGGCTGTGCAACGCGCTGTGCATGCGCTACGGCGGGGTGGTCCTGTTCAAGCGCCTGCGGCTGTTCTTCGTGGGCCTGATCCTGGGGGATTTTTTGATGGGGGGCATCTGGGCCGTGGTGGGGCTTTTCGCCGGCGCCAGCTACCTGGTGCTGCCCGACTGAAGGCGGCCGGCCGTCCGACGGCCGTCTCAAACCGCAACCGGCATTGGGAATCCGTGGGCATGTATATCGACAAAGAACTCGCCGAATACCGCGACCTGCTCAAAACGCCCACCCATTTCGAGGAGGGCTTCGACTGGAAGACCGTGGTGGGGGCGGTTTTCATCGGATTTCTGATGATGCCGGGCAGCATGTACCTGCAGCTGGTGATCGGCACCGGCATCGGCCCGGCGGCCCGCTGGGTGACCATCATTCTGTTTGCCGAGATCGCCAAACGCTCCTACACCGAACTGAAGCAGCAGGAGATTTTCCTGCTCTACTACATGGCCGGAGCCGCCCTTTCCTCGCCCTTCCAGGGCCTGCTGTGGAGCCAGTACCTGGTCCAGTCGGATGCGGCCCGCATGCTGGGGGTGACCGAGTTCATTCCCTCCTGGGTGGCGCCGGGGCCCGATTCGGCTTCCCTGGTGGAGCGCACCTTCTTCCACCGCGACTGGCTGATCCCGATCCTGCTGCTGGTGGGCTCCCAGGTGATCCAGCGCATCGACCACTTCGGCCTGGGCTACGCCCTTTTCCGGATCACCTCGGACGTCGAAAAGTTGCCCTTTCCCATGGCGCCCGTGGGCGCCCTGGGCACCATGGCCCTGGCCGAGTCCACCGAGGACAAACAGAAAAGCTGGAAATGGCGGGTGTTTTCCATTGGCGGGGTGATCGGCCTGGCCTTCGGCGGGATCTATGTGCTGCTGCCCACCGTCTCGGGGCTGATCTTCACCGAGCCCATCCGGCTGATCCCGATCCCCTGGATCGAGCTCACCCGCCACACCGAGGGCGTGCTGCCGGCGGTGGCCACCGGCCTGCAGCTGGACCTCGGGCTGATCTTCATCGGCATGGTGCTGCCCTTCTGGGCGGTCATCGGCGGTCTGGTGGGGCTGGTGATCACCGTGGTGGCCAACCCGATCCTCTACCGCCACGGCATTCTCAACCGCTGGCACCCGGGCATGGAAACCGTGGACACGGTCT
Organism: Desulfobacteraceae bacterium; assembly: GCA_022340425.1. NCBI lineage: Bacteria > Pseudomonadati > Thermodesulfobacteriota > Desulfobacteria > Desulfobacterales > Desulfobacteraceae > Desulfobacteraceae bacterium. Next base: position 13,003 of record JAJDNY010000062.1, read on the forward strand.
TTGCCAACAACTTCGACTTTTACATGAGCTTCGGCATCGGCCTGGGGCTGGCCATCGGCTGCGTGGGGGTCTGGCACGTGGCGCGCTCCTTCGGCAAAAGCGGCCCCGGCCGCCAGGGCAGTTTCAAGGCGCTTTTCCGTCCGCCGCCGGGGCGCGGCGATTTCAATTTTTGGATCTCCATCGCCATCTATGTCTTTTCGACCCTGGCCTACGTGCTGCTGTGCCGCTGGCTGGTGCCCAATTTCCCGTGGGTTTTTTTCCTGGCCTACGGCTTCGTCTACACGCCGGTGATCTCCTACATCACCGCCCGCATGGAGGGCATCGCCGGCCAGTTCGTCAACCTGCCGCTGGTGCGCGAGGCGAGCTTCATCGCCGGTGCCAAGTTCTTCGGCTACCGCGGCATCGAGATCTGGTACGCCCCGATACCCATCCACAACTACGGCGAGGCCACCGTCCACTTCCGCGAGATCGAGCTCACTGGCACCAGCATCCGGGGCATCATCAAGGCCGAGCTGGTGGTCTTCCCGGTAGTCATGGTGGCCAGCCTGCTGTTCTCGCAGTTCATCTGGCGTCTGGCGCCGATCCCCTCCAGCAACTACCCCTACGCCCAGGAGCTGTGGCACCTGCAGGCGCTCAACACCCTGCTGATGCAGACCTCCACCCTGGAGGGCAATTCGCTCTTTTTCCAGGCCCTCAGGGCCAGTTACGTGCTCTCGGGGCTGGGCTTCGGCCTGGTGGTCTACGCCGTCCTGTCGGTCCTGGGGCTGCCGGTGCTGCTGATCTACGGCGTGGTCCGGGGCCTCGGCCAGAGCACCCCCCACGGCATGATCCTGGAGGTGGCCGGCGCTTTCCTGGGGCGCTTCTTTTTTCTGAAGCGCTACGGCGCCATGTGGCGCCAGTACGCGCCGGTGCTGCTGGCCGGCTTCTCCTGCGGTATGGGCCTGACCGGCATGTTCGCCATGGGCTTTGCGCTGATTCTCAAATCGCTGGGGCGCCTGGCCTACTGACGCCGCCGGTTAAGGCTGCCCCCACGGACCCTTCGGCCATGATCACCCAAAGATCGCTCTTCTACTGGATCCGGCAGCGCCACCGCCTGCTGCAACTGCTGATCCTGGCGCTGATTCTGGTCAGCATCGGCCTGCGGCTGCTGCCTCTGGAGCTCCAGAAGCGGATCATCAACAGCGCCATCGAGCTCAAGCAAGTCGATCTCCTGCTGCTCTACTGCGGCCTTTTCCTGACGGCGGTGCTGCTGGCCTCGCTCTTCAAGTACGCCATCAACGTCCTGCAGAAGTACGTGGGGCAGAAAATCCTGCTGGAAATGCGGGAGACGCTCTACACCCACATGCTGCAGCTGCCCCTGCAGTTCTTTCGCCGGACCCCCCAGGGTACGGTCATCAGCCTCCTGAGCGCGGAACTCAACGCCGTCGGCCACTTCATCGGCGGCGCCCTGGCCGTTCCGGTCACCAGCCTGCTGATGCTGCTGAGCTTCGCGGCCTACATGATCTACCTGGACCCCCTGCTGGCGCTGATCAGCCTGGCGATCTACCCCCTGGAGATCGTTCTGATCCCGATCCTGCAACGGCGCTACAATCGCCTCAACGCCCGCCGGGTGGACGCCGTGCGCGAGATGAGCAACGTCGTCGGCGAGGCCGTCGGGGGCATCCTCGAAATCCAGGGCAATGCCAGCTTCGCCCTCGAAAAGGCCAAGTTCAGCGACATCGCGCGGCGGCTCTTCGACCTGGTAAACCGCTTATTTCTATACAAATTCGGCACCAAGACACTCAACAACCTCTTCCAGAACCTGGGGCCCTTTTTTCTCTTCCTGCTGGGCGGCTACCTGGTGATCCAGGGCCGCTTCACCCTCGGGGCGCTGGTGGCCTTTCTCTCGGCCTACGAGAAGGTCTACGAGCCGTGGAAGGAGCTGATCGAATACTATCAGGACCTCCAGGATGCGCGCGTGCGCTACGAGCGGGTGATGGGCTACTTCGATGAGGCCCCCGAGTTCGCCCTCTTTCCGGAGGGCCGGCCGGCCCACCGCCTGAGCGGCAGCATCGCGGTCAGCGACCTCAGCCTGACGGTCCAGGAACAGATCCAGCTCCTGGACGGGGTCGGCCTGGATCTCGCCGCCGGCCAGCAGATGGCCCTGGTGGGATTTTCCGGCAGCGGCAAAAGCACCCTGGCCATGCTGCTGGGGCAGCTCTACAGCTACCGCCGGGGCCACATCCGGCTGGACGGGCATGAACTGCGGGAGCTGACCAAGCTGGACGTCAGCCGCAACATCGGGTTCGTGGCCCAGCACCCCTTCATCTTCAGCGGCACGGTGCGCGACAACTTGCTCTACGGCTGCCGCGCGCTGGCCGCCGCGGCCACGGCCAAAGGACCGCCCCCGGCGCTGCCGGACACCCGCCGGCTGCTGGAGATGACCGCCGCCGTGGGGTTTGCCGAGGACATCGTGCGCTTCGGCTTAAACGCCGTCCTGGACCGCGAGCGCTGCCAGCCCCTGCGGGCGGACCTGCTGCGGATGCGCAACCGGCTGCACCGCCAGCTGTCGGAGAAACTCGGTCAAGCGGTGGAGTTCTACAACGTCAACCGGTTTCTCGAGCATTTGCGGATCTACGACAATCTGTTTTTCGGCGACGTCCACGACCCCGCCTGGGCGCTTTCCAACCTGCCGCGGAATCCGGCCTTTACCGCTTTTCTGGAAGCCAACGACCTCGACAGCCCCCTGCTGGAGCTGGGCGCCAAGCTGGCGGCGGAAACCGTCGCCCTGCTGGGAAAGATCGGCGACGATGCCTTTTTCTTCGCTGCCAGCCCGATGGCCCCGGAGGAGTTCGAAACCTACGCCCGGATCGTGGGGCGGGCGGCCAAAACCAGCCCGAGCGGGCTGCCAGCGGCCGACCGGGCCCAGCTGCAGCTCCTGGCGCTGCGCTTCATCCCCGCCCGGCACAAGTTGGCCGCGATCCCCGGGTCCCTGGCGGCCGCGATCGTGGCCGCCCGCCAGCGGTTCATCCAGAATGTCGGCCACCTTCAGCTGCGGCGCTGCCAGCTGGCCACCGAGCACTTCATGCGCGGCGAGGACCCCGGGCCGGCCGAGGAGACCGGCGGCAACCGCGACTTTTCGATCTACTGTCCCACCGAGTACCTCTACTCGCGCAGCCTGCTGGACAACCTCGTCTTCGGCACCCTCAAAGCCGAGCAGGACACCGCCCAGGCCGAGCTGCGCGAACGGGTGACCAAGGCGCTGGAGGAAAACGGGCTGCTGGACACCGTGATGGAAATCGGCCTGGATTTCGCCGTGGGCAGCAAGGGCGACCGCCTCTCCGGCGGCCAGCGCCAGAAAATCGCCATCGCCCGCGCGCTGCTCAAGGAAACCCCGATTCTCATCCTGGATGAGGCCACCGCCAGCCTGGACAACACCTCCCAGGCCAGGATCCAGCAGTATATCGAGACCCGTCTCAAGGGCCGTCAAACGGTGGTGGCGGTGATTCATCGCCTGGACACGGCCCGGGCCTACGACCGGATCCTGGTGCTGCGGGCCGGGCGGGTGATGGAGGCCGGTACCTACGACAACCTGATGGAGCGACAGGGGAGCTTCTACGACCTTGTCAGGGGAGCGACGACCTGAAATGACCGCCGAGGCACGTCAAAACCGCAGCGAACTGGCCCAGAACATGGACTACCTGAGACAGCTGGGCCCTTTTGAGCGCACCCCCTTTGAAATCCTGCGGCTCTATGCTTACATTGCTCGTAGACGGCGTTTCCGTCAGGGGGATTTTATCTTCCGCCAGAACCAGCAGGCCGACCGGGCCCACCTCATCCTGAGCGGCGAGGTGACGTTGTCGGTGGAGAAGTCGGGACGGACGCTCCCGCTGCAGGTCCTTGGGCCGATGGAATTTTTCGGCTACATGGCGCTGTTGGCACGCTACGACTGGCCGCTGAGCGCCCGGGCCACGGCCGCCGGCGAAACCCTGAGCGTGGACCGTGAGAGTTTTCGCAAGATTCTGATCCGCTTTCCGGATCAGTGCATCGAGGTGGTGGACAGCCTGGTGCGCCTACGCATGCAGCGCATGCGCGAGCACATGGACACCCTGATGAAAAACATCAAAGACCCGGGCGGCGGCGCCGAGCTGGCGCGTGAAATCGGCGTATAACCCGCGCGGCGGACGGACCTGGCGACCGTATCGCCGGAAGAGGAAACCGAAATGCTCAGATGGATGGTTTTCGCGATGGTAGCCGGCCTGCTGGTGGGTCGGGGCTGGTGTGAGGCCAAGGCCCCGCTCGAAGTGGGCGGGTTTGTCCTGGGCGCGCCGGTCCAGGCGGTGGAGGATCGCGTGCGCATGGCAAGCGCGCTGCCGGTGCGCCACATGGAGTTCCTGCAGGAGGTGGAAATCATCGATTTGCCGCAGTTTAAAAGCGGCTACATCGCCTTCGGGACCTGCGACCAGCCGGGGCAGATCGTACGCATCAAGCTGAAGTATGCCGAGTCCTCGCGCAAATTCTACGACGCGCTGCTGAAGCGCTTCAAACAGCGCTTCGGCAACCCCAGCGAGTGGCGCGGCGACCCGTTTCACGTGGTGATCGCTTGGAAATGGCAATTCACCGAGCCCGACGGCACCTGCATCAGCCTGATTCTCCAGCACAACACCCGCGACGAGGACGAGAAAATGGGCAACGCGGTCAAACTGACGGCCAGCCACCTGATCGAGGCCGAACGCCGCTGCTTCGAAAAGCGGCAGCCAAAGTCGGCGGCCCCGGGGGAGCCGCCGGCTGCCCGCGGCCCGGTGGACTGGGATTTGCTAGTTCCGCGATGAGCCCCACAGCCCGCGTGATGCCGGCATGACCCCTGTGGACTCCACGCCCGCAGACGACTGGCGTGAGACCGCCTGGAACGGCGTACGCTTGCGGGTCCCGGCCAGGTGGGAGCCCCGCGAGATCGGCCGCCGCTATCTGCTGCTGGCCTCGCCGGACGGGCCGGCGATGGAGCTGCGATGGGGCCCGGCCGCCGGCAGGCACGCCGACCCCGCCGACTATCTGCGCCGCCTGCAGCCCCGCAAAGGCCCCCGCAGGCTCATCCGCCCCATTCCACTGCCGGCCGCCTGGCAAAAGGCGCTGACGGGGTTCGCCTGCCAGGGGTTTTCCTGGTCCGCCGGCGGACAGGCCGCCAGCGGTGCGGTGCTCTGCTGCCCGGTCTGCCGTCAGGCCACCCTGGTCCAGTTTTTCCACCCCCCCGGGGCCGGCGCCGGACCGACCGCCGCCGGGGTCCTCTCCGCCTTCCGGGATCACGGTCCGGCCCCCACCGTGGTCTACGCCCTCTTCGACATCCGGGCCGAAGTCCCGGCGATTTTCCAGCTGGCCGGCCAGCGCTTCGAAGCGGGCTATTTCGAGCTGGTCTTCAAAGGCCCGCGCCAGCGGCTGGTGCTGCACCGCTGGGGGCCGGCCGGGGTGCTGCTGCAACAAACAGCCCTGGCGACCCTGGGCCGGCGCCTGCTGCCCGGGAGCGACGGCCGGCCGGAAGACCTGGCGATCGGCCCCCATCAGGGTCTGGAATGGTCCCAGGACCCGCCGCAGCGGGGCTGGCAGCGCTGGTGGGGCAGACTCACCCCCGGCGAGCGCTACCGGCGCTACCGGATCTGGCATCTGCCGCAGCGCAACCGTCTCCTGGGGGTCAGTCTGGAAGGCCGCCTGGCGCCCCCCTATCCATGGCTGGACGCCCTCTGCCAAGCCTATGAAAGTTTTTAAACGCCGCAAAACCGCCGAGACCGACGCCGCCCGCGCGGCGTCGCTGGCCTGCCGGCCCACCAAAAACCCGGAGGTCCAGGAAAGCCCGCTGGATTCAGGCGAGCTGCTGCTGGTCTACCCGGTCAGGGTCCGCCCGTGGTTCGGGTCCCTGGCACGCCGCCTGGGCGCCCCGGCCGCCGAGGTTCAGACCCGCCGGCTGCAGCTGGACACGCTGGGGACGGCGGCCTGGCGCCTTCTGGACGGTCGGCGGACGGTGGCCGGGGTGGTGCGGGCCTTTGCGCACGAGTTTCAGCTGCATCCGCGCGAAGCGGAGGTGTCCGTCACGCGCTTCCTGAAGGAATTGGGCAAGCGGGGGTTGATCGGACTCAAGGCCCCGCCGGGGGAGCTCAAGGGCCTCGGCAAGAAATAATTCCACATCTGGCTTGTCTTTTGGCACGTCACCGGCGTTACATCCGCCGGCACGTATCCCGATATGCACCGGCGAATGTGCCTGGGTGACAAACCAAAATCCGGCGCCATAATGTGGAATTGTTGATTGCCGCGACCCTAAAACTGCTGCAGGGCGTCCTCCAGGGAGGTAAAGATCGGCAGGAAGGTGTCAAAACCCGCGATTTCGAAAACTTCGCGGACGTAGTCTTTCATGGCGCAGAGGACAAAGCTGCCTTCGGCGCGCTTGATGTCCTTGGTGGCTTTCAGAATGACCCGCAGCCCCGCGCTGGAAATATAATCCAGCGCGCCGAAGTCCACCACCAGACACCGGGTCCCCTGGCGGATCACATCGGAAAGCCGCTTTTCGAAGTCCGGCGAAGTATTGGAATCCAGCCGCCCGGAGAGGCTGAAGATCAAGATATCGTCTTGTTGTCGCTCGGTTATTTCCATGGAGAAATTACCTTTCAGATGCGGCCGGCGGCGGCCCTCAGCGCCGGATCTGTTTTTTGAGGGTCAGGACGTTGGTGTCCCGCCGCCGTTCGTAGACGATCCGGTCCATGAATTTGCGGATGAAGAATATCCCCAGCCCCCCGATCGAGCGCTTCTCCAGCGGGCAGTGGATCTCCGGCGGCTGGACCTGGGACAGGTTGAAGTGGCGCCCGTCGTCCTTGACCCGGATGGTCAGGGTCTCGCCCTCCAGCCGAAGGCGCACGGTGATCCAGTGCTCTTTGTCATCGCAGAAGCCGTAGGAAATGATGTTGCTCAGGATTTCCTCCAGGGTGAAGTTGATTTCAAATACGCATCTTGGCGGCAGCCCGTGGCGCTCGCCGAAGTCCTGCAGATGCCGGCTCAGACGCCTGAGTTCGGAGAGGCGGTTTTGCAGTTTGAGTTCTAGTGTGTCTGCACCCATGGAATCATCCGGGATGGCTGCAAGGCTCAGATCAGACTGACCCCCGATTTCTTTTGGCAGCTGTCGGCGCCCAGGAATGCATCCGACATGAAGCGCTCCTCCCAGGCGCTGATGCTCTCCACCAGCCCCTTGAGGACCTTGGGCATCATGTCGGGAAACTGCTCCAGCACGCGCGAGAATTTTTCGCGCGTCAGCACCAGGCAGACCACATCGGTCACCGCCACCAGGGAAAACAGACGCCGCATCCCGCCCAGTAGCGTGATCCCGCCCAAAAAAGCGCCGGCCTCGAAAACGCGCATCTCGTGCTCGCGACCGTTTGTCTCGCGCAACAGGCGTGCCTGACCGGAGACCAGGAAAAAGGCCTGACCGTCGTCCTCCCCCTGGGTGAAGAGGCGCTCCCCCGCCTTAAAGCTCTCCCGCGCGCAAAGGTACGCCAGCAGCTTGAGGGCCTCGGGCGACAGCCCGGCAAAAAACCGCACCTCGCGCAGGATGTCCAGATTCTGCTGGAACTCGCAGGCCGCGTCCGTCCTATTTTCTTCCGGTGACCAGCTCATAAAAGGTTCCTTTCCGATTCATCAGCTCTTCGTAAGGTCCCAACTCGAGAATCTTGCCGGCCTTCATCACCGCGATCTTGTCGAAATTTTTGACGATGTCCAGGCGGTGCAACACGGCGATCAGGGTGGTACGACCCTTGAAGCGGGCCTCCAGCAGGCGCTGGATGCGGGCCTGGGACTTGTTGTCCAGGGCCGAGGTGGCCTCGTCCATGATCAGGATTTCCGGGTTCTTCAGAAACGCCCGGGCGATCGCCACTTTCTGGCGCTGGCCGCCGGAGAGCCGGTCACCCTTGCTGCCGACGTCGAACGTCATCCCGATCTCGATGATCCTCTCCAGCAGGTCCTCCTCGATGAGCACCTGGACGATGCTCTGGTTTATTTTTTCCTCGGCCTGGGAGCCGCTGCTTTTGGGTTTGCCGAAGAGAATATTGTTGAGAATGGTCTCGGAATGAATGTAAACGGCCGTTTGGTAAAAGGCAAGCGCATCGGGAAAATCCCGTTCAATCCCCGCCTTGAAAAGCGCCCGGCCGGCCATGACCCGCTTTTCCAGCAAACCGGAGAGGGCCACGGTCTTGTGCCGCGCGGGGGTGAAGCGCAGCCCCAGGATCAGAAGCTTTTCGCGCTCGCCAGCGGGTAGGTCCGCCAACGGCTGTTTTTCCAGCCGCTGCACGATCTGCTTGTAATCCTCCAGCTCCTCGGGTTGGATCGGGCTTTCGCGGAAGAAGATGTCCTGGGGCGGGAGATTGCCCAGGATATCCACGGTCTGCCGGGCCAGCTCCGCCCCGAGCTTCAGCAGCGGCCCGGTGAGCTCGGCGCGCTCCAGAAATTCCAGGAAATAGGGGTTGTGGTAGAGGTTGGGGGCTTCGAAGGCGGGGTCGTTGGCCGTACCGAAAATCAGGTTCTCGGCGATGCTGGCGTGGTGGAGAAAGTTCTGCACATTGAAAAACTCCACGCTGTCGGCCAGGGCCTCGCCAAAATCCCGCCGGAAATTGGCCCGCACCCGCACCAGCACCGCCATCAGGTCGCCGTCGCGCTGGGGCGAGACCCGCGCATTGAGGCCAAATCGCAGCACGTCCACGAAAATGCCGGTCTGCTGAAGCACCTCGATGATTTGGTCGAGGGTCGGCATCGGCGGGGTGCTTTCCGCCCCGGCCGCCTGTTTGCGGGCCTCGCAGCCATAGAGCAGGTTGCTCTGGATGGTGCCGCCGAAGATGAAGGGGCTCTGGGAGACGAAGCCGACGTTGTTGACGATGTCGCTTTTGGTCATCTCCGCCACCTCGCGTCCGTCCATCAGCACGTGGCCGCCAGTGTAGCGGTAGAGCTGACCGACGCACAGCGCCAGGGTGCTCTTGCCGCTGCCGGAGAAGCCCACCAGGGCCAAGTGCTCGCCCGGGGCCAGGGAGAGGTTGATGTCCTGCAGCAAGAGGATGCCGCCCTCGGTGGCGAAGGACAGGTGCTGAACCTGAAGGTCGCCGCGCAGGTGATAGGGCGCACGGTCCACGGGCGCCAGCTGGTACTCGGGGGCGGCATCGAAGTACTCCATGGTGCGGCGATAGCGCACGATTGCGTCTTGATAGGACTGATAGAACTCGATCAGCTCCTTCCAGGGGTCGTAAAGCTTTTCCTGGGCCGAGAGAAAGGCCACCAGCGCACCCAGTTCCAGCCGGCCGTGGATGGTGAGGTAGCCGCCGATGATGAACACCAGGAAAGGGCTCAGGTTGGTGAAAAAATTGTTGGCGGTTTTGATTCCGAAGCGCAGCAAATTCCAGCGCACCCGTATCTTGCGCAGGTCTTCGACCTCCTGGTCGTGGCGCAGGTTTTCGATCTCGTAGGAGCCGTTGCCCTGGACCTCGTGGATCCCTGAAACCGACTCGACGATGATATCCGAGTAGTGGCGGGTGATGTCCACGCGCTTTTTGTTGGCTTGGTTGGCCTTTTGCTGCAGCAGCGGGATGATGAGCAGCACCACGGGGTAAATCGAGAGCGAGACGGCCGCCAGGATCGGGTTGAGCCACGCCAGGTAGACGGCGAAGACCAGCAGAGTCAGGAGGCTGGTGATGGGCACGGCCAGCGCCTCGCCGGCGAAATCCCCGGCTGCGACGAGTTCGTTGACCAAAGAGGCGACCACCAACCCCGGCTGGGTTTTGCGGAAGAAGGAAAGCGGCAGGGTCAGGAGATGGTGGTAGAGGGCCTTGCGCATCTCGGCCAGGGCGCGCTGGCCGATGAGGGTCTGCAGAATATTGATCAGGTACTTGAGGCCGCTGGCGGCCAGGACCGACACGAGGTAGATGCCGCAGTAAAGCATCAGCAGGTCCACGTCGCGCAGCTTGATGGCCTCGTTGACCACCCGCTTCTGCATCTCCAGGGGAAGCACCCGGGCAAAGACCGTGATGATGATGACCGCCAGCAGAAGCGCCTGCAGATGCAGGTTGTAGGCGAAGACCCACGAAAAAAGCGACCGTTTGGTCACGGAGACATCCGGAGAACGCATCGGGTATGCTCCTTGGTTTTGGGCGTGCATCCCACCCCACCCATAGTATCAATGGCGCCTTTTTGACAAGCCCCTTTTTGCCCGGCTGCGGCGGGCGCCGAATTGATTTTGACAAGAGCGGTGCGGCGGGCTACAAAGATCAATTTCAGGCCGCCGGCAGAGGGCTAATCCACCATGACCCACCCGGCGGGCCGCGGCTGCGCCACGGCAGCCGCTGAACCAAAAGAGACGCGGGGAATCGGGCATCCGGGAGCACGGCAACCCGCGGGAGAGTCTAATGGAATTTTTCCTCTGTGTGCTGGGAATGGTGATGATCATCGAGGGACTGCCGTATTTCGCCTTTCCGGAGCAAATGAAATCCTGGGTCGGCAAGATCAGGGAGATGTCCGCCGGCGCGTTGCGGCGCTTCGGGTTGATCCTGATGCTGCTGGGCCTTTTTCTGGTCTACCTGGGTAGAACCTGAGCGCGTCATGTTCGCCATCGAGGATTACGATTACCCCCTGCCCGAGGGGCTCATCGCCCAGAGCCCGGCCGCCGGCCGTGACCGGTCGCGCCTGCTGGTGCTCGACCGGCGCTCGGGCCGCCTGGGGCATCACCGCTTCCGCGAGCTGGAGGGTCTCCTGAACCCCGGTGATCTGCTGGTGGTCAACAACACGGCGGTGATTCCGGGTCGTCTCATGGGGTGCAAAGCCACCGGCGGCAAGGCCGAGGTGCTGATCCTGGACTACGCCGCCGGCCTGCGCCGCAGCCGCCGGGGGGGCGCGTTTGTCTGCGAGTGTCTGGTGAAGTCCGCCCGACGGCCCCAGCCGGGGACCGTGATCACCTTCGAAGCGGGCCTCGAGGCCCGGGTGGAATCGGCGCGCAACGGCACCTGCCGCCTGAGCTTCGCCGACGGCCGGGCGCTGGAGGCGCTGTTGCCCACAATCGGCAGGGTGCCGCTGCCGCCCTATATCCACCGACAGCCGGGGCAGACACCGCCCTGCGACGACATCAACGCCTACCAGACCCTCTTCGCCGAGCACAAGGGAGCCATCGCGGCCCCCACCGCCGGCCTGCATTTCACCCCCGAGGTGGTCCGGGGGCTGGCCGCCCGGGGGGTCAAGATCGTTGCAATTACGCTGCACGTGGGTTACGGTACTTTTTCACCGGTGCGGGTGACGGATATCCGCCGGCACCCGATCCACTCCGAGTGGTACCATATCCCGCAGCCGGTGGCCGAGGCGGTCAACCGCGCCCGCAGGCAGGGCCGTCGCGTGGTGGCCGTCGGCACCACCAGCGTGCGCAGCCTGGAATTCGCCACCGGCGCGGACGGACGCCTCACCCCGGGCAGCGGCCAGTGCGACCTGTTCATCTACCCCGGCTACCGTTTCCGCCAGGTGGATGCCATGATCACCAATTTTCACCTGCCGCGCTCGACCCTGCTGATGCTGGTGTCGGCTTTCGCCGGCCGGGAGCGGGTGCTCACGGCCTACGCGGAGGCCGTCGCGCGGGGCTACCGCTTTTTCAGTTACGGGGACGCCATGCTGCTCCAGTAGGGATCATGGCGCGAGGTTATCACCGCCGATTGGGCCGCGGCCCCGATTGCCGCCATCCGCCGCCATCCGCCGCCCCCCGGCGCCGCAGAAAGACCGCATGCAGCCTTTCAGTCTGATCGCCACCGATGCCGACGCCCGCAGCGGTTTGCTGCAAACCGCGCACGGTGCCATCCGCACCCCGGTCTTCATGCCGGTGGGCACCCTGGGCACGGTCAAGGCCCTCTCCCCCGAAGAACTGCGCACTTGCGGCGCCCAGGTCATCCTGGGCAACACCTACCACCTCTACCTGCGCCCCGGCTGCGAGGTCATCGAGGCCTTCAGCGGTCTTCACGGCTTCATGAACTGGCCGCACCCCATCCTGACCGACAGCGGCGGGTTTCAGATCTTCTCCCTGGCCCGGTTGACCCGGATCAGCGAGGAGGGCGCCGCCTTCCAGTCCCACATCGACGGCTCGCGGCACCTGCTGACGCCCGAAAAGGCCATGCAAATCCAGATCTGCCTGGGCTCCGATATCGCCATGTGCCTCGACCAGTGCCTGCAATACCCCGCCGCACCCGACCAAACCCGATCGGCCATGGACCTGACCACCCGCTGGGCGCGGCGCTGCAAGGAGTTCTGGAGCGCGCGCGCGCCGGCCGACCGGCTGCTCTTCGGCATCGTTCAGGGCGGCATGGACCACGCGCTGCGGGCGCAGTCGGCGGCCGAGCTGGTGGATATCGACTTTCCGGGCTACGCCCTGGGCGGTCTGAGCGTGGGCGAGCCCACGGAGTTGATGCTGGCGGTGGCCGCGGCCAGCCTGCCGCTGCTGCCCGTCGACAAACCGCGCTACATCATGGGCGTCGGCACCCCCGAAGACCTGGTGGAGTTGACCGCCCTGGGCGCGGACATGTTCGACTGCGTGCTGCCCACGCGCAATGCCCGCAACGGCCAGCTGCTGACTGCCTTTGGTACCCTCAACATCGCCAACGCCCGCTTTCGGCTGGATTGCGGCCCCGTCGACCCCGACTGCGACTGCTACACCTGCCGGCACTACTCGCGCGCCTACCTGCGCCACCTCTACCTCAACCGCGAACTGCTGGCCTACCGGCTCAACTCGATCCACAACCTGCACTACTATGCCGGGTTGATGGCGGCCATGCAAGCGGCCATCGCAGCCGGCGCGTTCGACCAGTTCAGAAAGGCGTTTTACCGCCGGCGCCAGGCCTGACGCCCCCGCCGGCAGCGACTGCAACCCCAACCAAGGAGACCCCTGATGGAAGCCAAAGTCAAAGAGATGCTCGCCAAGATCCGCCCGATGCTGCAGGCCGACGGCGGCGACGTGGAGTTCGTGGCCATTGAGGAGGGCGTGGTCAAGGTGCGCCTCAAGGGCGCCTGCGCCGGCTGCCCCATGTCCCAGATGACCCTCAAACAGGGCATCGAAAAATTGTTGAAAAAGGAGATCCCCGGGGTTAAATCAGTGGAGTCGGCGGACTAAGGGCCCCGGCCGGGCGTGGATGCGAATTGGGGTAACCCCAGCGGGAGAGATTCATGACGATTTCCAGAAAGGTGGCGGAGGTCCTGACGCGGTCCTCCTGGATCCGCAAGATGTTCGAGGAAGGCGCGCGCCTCAAGGCGCACCACGGCGCCGACCGGGTTTTCGATTTCAGCCTGGGCAACCCCAACCTCAGCCCGCCGGCCGCCTTCCGCCAGGTGGCCCGCGCCATCATCGATCAGGCCGGCGACCACGACCACGTCTACATGCCCAACGCCGGCTACCCCTTCGTGCGCCAGCGGGTGGCCGAGACCGTGGCCCGCCAGGAGAAGCTATCGGTGACCGCCGAGGAGATCATCATGACCTGCGGGGCCGCCGGCGCCTTGAACGTCATTTTCAAGGCCCTGCTGGACCCGGGGGATGAGGTCATCACCCCGGCGCCCTATTTCGTGGAGTACACCTTCTACGCCGACAACCACGGCGGCGTGCTGAAAACCGTGCCGACGCGGGCGGACTTCACCCTGGATCTGGACGGCCTCGCCGCCGCCATCACCCCCCGCACGCGCGCGGTGTTGATCAACTCGCCCAACAACCCCACCGGCCAGGTCTATTCGGCCGAAAGCCTCCAGGCCCTGGGGGCGCTGCTGGAGACCCGCGGCCGGGAGCTGGGCCGCAGCCTGTACCTGATCTCCGACGAACCCTACCGCCGCATCGTTTTTGACGGCGTCACGGTGCCGGGCATCTTCGACTGCTGCGCCAACAGCCTGATCGCCAACTCCTACTCCAAGGATCTCTCCCTGGCCGGCGAGCGCATCGGCTACGTGGCGGTCAGCCCGCGCGCCGAGTTCCGGGCGGACCTGGTGGCGGGCATGACCCTGGCCAACCGCATTTTGGGCTTTGTCAACGCCCCGGCCCTGATGCAGCGGGTGGTGGCCGAGCTGCAGGATGTCAGCGTGGATGTGGCCGCCTACCAGCGCAAGCGCGACCTGTTGTGCGACGGTCTGGCCGCCTGCGGCTACGATTTTGTCACACCCAAGGGCGCCCTTTACGCCTTTCCCCGAACCCCGCTGGCCGATGACGTGAAATTCGTGCAGGCCCTGCAGGAGGAGCTGATCCTGACGGTCCCGGGCAGCGGCTTCGGCCGCCCGGGTCATTTTCGAATCGCGTTTTGCGTCTCCGATGAGACCATCGTCAACGCCCTGCCGGGCTTCCGGCGGGTCATGGCCCGCTTCCGGTAGCCGGCCTGGAGTCCCCAGCGTTTTCACCCCCATTGCGGGGGCAACCCGCAACATTACTAAGGAGATAAGAAATGAAAATTCTGAAAATCGACCACCTCGGCATCGCGGTCAACAGCATCGAGGAGGGCCAACGCTTCTGGCAGGAGGTCCTGGGCTTGAATTTCGAGGGCACCGAGACGGTCGCCGAACAGAAGGTGACCACCGCTTTTTTCCCGGTGGGGGAAAGCGAAGTCGAACTGCTGATGTCCACCGCCCCCGACGGGCCGGTGGCCAAATACATCGAAAAGAAGGGCCAGGGCATCCAGCACGTGGCCTTTCGGGTGGAGAACATCGAGGCGGCCCTGGAAGAGCTCAAGGCCAAGGGCGTCCAGCTGATCGATCAGACCCCCCGCAAGGGGGCCGGCGGGGCCAAAATCGCCTTTCTGCACCCCAAGGCCACCAACGGGGTCCTGGTCGAGCTCTGCGAACGGTAGGCAGCGGCCCACACCCCGTACGCCAAACATATTGACCTGTCAGCGATTTTTAGGTAAGGTAATCGTTGCCGAACGATCGCTCAGTTTCTTTTTCCGCCTCCGGCACCCGCCGTCCAACGCACTGCAAGCCCCGAAGCGCTCGGGTTGCCCCCCCGGACGCTTGCCTCTTTTTTGAATTGTGGCCGCAACGAACAAGGAGAGTGAACATGGCAGCACACCCCGACCTGCAAAAGTGGATCGATCTGGCATCCAAACAGATGAAAGGCAAACCCCTGGAGAGCCTGAACTGGGACACCCCCGAGGGCATCCGCGTCAAGCCGCTTTACACCGCCGAAGACCTCGAGGGCATGGAACACGTCAACACCCTGCCGGGGATCGCCCCCTACGTCCGCGGCCCGATGGCCACCATGTACACCGGGCGCCCCTGGACCATCCGCCAGTACGCCGGCTTTTCCACCGCCAAGGAATCCAACGCCTTCTACCGCCGCAACCTGGCCGCCGGCCAGAAGGGGCTCTCGGTGGCCTTCGACCTGGCCACCCACCGGGGCTATGATTCCGACCACCCGCGGGTGGTCGGCGACATCGGCAAGGCCGGCGTCGCCATCGATTCCATTGAGGACATGAAGATCCTCTTCGACCAGATCCCGCTGGACCAGATGTCGGTCTCCATGACCATGAACGGCGCGGTGCTGCCCATCATGGCCGGCTACATCGTGGCCGCCGAGGAGCAGGGGGTCGCCCAGGCGCAGCTCACCGGCACGATCCAGAACGACATTTTGAAGGAGTACCTCACCCGCAACACCTACATCTACCCGCCGGAGCCCTCCATGCGGATCGTCTCCGACATCATCGCCTACTGCTCGGAGAACATGCCGCGCTTCAACACCGTCAGCATCAGCGGCTACCACATGATGGAGGCCGGCGCCAACTCGGTCCTCCAGACCGCCTTCACCCTGGCCGACGGGATCGAATACGTGCGGGCGGCGCTGGCCGCCGGCCTGGACATCGACACCTTCGCCCCAAGGCTGTCCTTCTTCTTCGGGGTCGGCATGAACTTCTTCATGGAAATCGCCATGCTGCGGGCGGCGCGCTTTCTCTGGCACGACCTGATGCGGCAGTTCAACCCCAAGAACCCCAAATCCTCCATGCTGCGCACCCACGTCCAGACCTCGGGCTGGAGCCTCACCCAACAGGATCCCTACAACAACATCATCCGCACCACCCTGGAGGCCCTCTCGGCGGTCCTGGGCGGCACCCAGTCGCTGCACACCAACTCCTTCGACGAGGCCGTCGGTCTGCCCACCGACTTCTCCGCCCGCATCGCCCGCAACACCCAGCTGGTCATCCAGGAGGAATCCCAGGTCTGCCACGTGGTCGACCCCCTGGGCGGTTCCTACTACGTGGAGGCCCTGACCGACGGGATCATCCGCGAGGCCCGCAAGATCATTGCCGAGGTCGAGGAACTGGGCGGCATGGCCAAGGCCATCGAAACCGGTATGCCCAAAATGCGGATCGAGGAGTCGGCAGCCCGCAAACAGGCGCGCATCGACCAGGGGCTCGACGTGATTGTGGGGGTCAACAAGTACAAGATCGACCAGGAAACCCCCATGGAGGTTCTGGAGGTGCCCGCCAGCGTGCGCGAGGAGCAGGTCGCGCGCCTGAAGGAAATCCGCGGCCGGCGCGACGCCGCAGCGGTCGCCCAAGCCCTTGAGGCCGTCACCCGCGCGGCCGAAGGCGGCGACAACCTGCTGGCCGCCTGCATCACGGCGGTGCGCGCGCGCGCCACGGTAGGGGAGATCTCGGATGCCATGGAGAAGGTCTTCGGGCGCTTTGTCGCCACCACCCAGAGCATTTCGGGGGTCTACGCCGCAGAGTACGGCGACAGCGAGATCTTTGCCGCCCTGCGCAAGCGCACCGACGAGTTCAAGCAGCAGCGGGGCCGCCGGCCGCGCATCCTGGTCACCAAGATGGGCCAGGACGGCCACGACCGGGGGATCAAGGTGATCGCCACGGCCTTCGCCGACCTGGGCTTCGACGTCGACATCAGCCCCATGTTCCAGACCCCCAGGGAAGCGGCCAAAATGGCGGTGGAAAACGACGTCCACGTGGTGGGGGTCTCCAGCCTGGCCGCCGGCCACAAGACCCTGGTGCCGCAGCTGATCGCGGAGCTCAAGCAGGCCGGCGGCGAGGACATCGCGGTGGTGGTCGGCGGGGTCATTCCGCCGGGCGACTACGATTTTCTCTACCAGGCCGGCGCGGCCTGCGTGTTCGGCCCCGGTACGGTGGTGACCGACGCCGCCAACAAGGTCCTGAACGTCGTCGAAAAGAAGGCCTGATCGTAGCGCGATGCTATCCGCCGAAGCCGAAGACTACGTCAAAGGGGTCCTGGAGCGCAACCAGCGCATCCTCGCCAAGACCATCACCCTGGTGGAAAGCGTCCTGCCGAGCCGCCAGCAGCTGGCCCGCGAGATCGTCGAGCACCTTCTGCCCCGGCGCTGCAAGGCGGTGCGGGTGGGCATCACGGGGGTGCCCGGAGTGGGCAAGAGCACCTTCATCGAGAGTCTCGGCATGTATCTGGTGGGCCGGGGCCACCGCTTGGCGGTTCTGGCGGTGGACCCCAGCAGCGCGCGCAGCGGCGGCAGCATCCTGGCGGACAAGACCCGCATGGAGCGCCTCTCGGCCGAGGAGAACGCCTTTATCCGGCCCTCGCCCTCGGGGGGCACCCTGGGCGGGGTGGCCAGCCGGACGCGCGAGACCATGGTGGTCTGCGAAGCCGCGGGCTTTGATGTCATCATCGTCGAAACCGTGGGGGTCGGACAGTCGGAAACGGCGGTGGCCTCCATGGTCGACTTTTTCCTGGTCCTGATGCTGGCCGGCGCCGGCGACGAGCTCCAGGGGATCAAGAAGGGCATCTTGGAGCTGGCCGATGCCATCGCCATCAACAAGGCCGACGGCGACAACCTCGAAAAGGCGCGGCGGGCCCGCCGGGAGTATGAAAACGCCCTGCACTACCTCAGCCCGGCCTCTCCCCACTGGAACCCGCCGGTGCTGACCTGCAGCGCCCTGAACACCGTCGGCATCGAGGAGGTCTGGTCGACCGTGATGGCGCATCACCGCAAACTGGAGGCCGTCGGCGAACTGCAGGCCAAACGCCGCCAGCAGTCCCTGGCCTGGATGTGGACCCTGCTGGAGGAGGGCCTCAAGGAGCGCTTCCACCAGCATCCGGCCGTCCAGCGCCGGCTGCCCGAGGTGATCGCCGCCGTTCAGCGGGGCGAGTGCGCGCCCACCCGGGCCGCCAGCGACCTCCTCTTTTTGCTTGACAAGGATTCGGATATATAATGTTTTCCAATCATAAAATCTGGCGAGATGAAAGGAAGAAACGATGGGTGTCGTTGATGACAAGTTGAAGGATCTCAAGGAACGCGAGCAAAAGGTCCTGCAGATGGGCGGCGAGAAGGCGGTCGCGAAGCACAAGGAATCGGGCAAGCTCAGCGCCCGTGAGCGGCTGGACTTGCTTTTCGACCCGGGAACTTTCCGCGAAATCGACATGTTCGTCCAGCACCGCTGCGTCAACTTCGGGATGGAGAAGGTCGAGGTGCCCTCCGACGGCGTGGTCACCGGCCACGGGATGGTGGACGGCCGCCCGGTGTTCGCCTTCTCCCAGGACTTCACTTCGCGCGCCGGCAGCCTGGGGGAAATGCACGCCAAGAAAATCTGCAAGGTCATGGACCTGGCCCTCAAAGCCGGCGTGCCCTTCGTGGGCATCAACGATTCCGGCGGGGCGCGCATCCAGGAAGGGGTCGATGCCCTGTCGGGCTTCGGTCAGATTTTCTACCGCAACTCGCTGGCCTCGGGGGTCATCCCCCAGATTTCGGCCATCATGGGCACCACCGCCGGCGGCGCCGTCTACTCGCCGGCCATGACCGACTGGATTTTCATGGTCAAAAACACCAGCTTCATGTTCATCACCGGGCCCCAGGTCATCAAGGCCGTCACCGGCGAGGAGATCAGCTTCGAGGACCTGGGTGGGGCCATGACCCACAGCGAAAAGAGCGGCGTCTCGCATTTCGCCTGTGAAAACGACGAGGACGCCATCGCGCAGATCAAACGCCTGCTCTCCTATCTGCCGGCCAACAACATGGAGGACCCGCCGCGGGTGGACACCGGCGACTCCCCCAGGCGCAGCGCGCCGGAGCTCAACACGATCATTCCCGACAACCCGAATACGGCCTACGACGTGAAGGACGTGATCGCCGCGATCGTCGACAACGGCGAATTCTTCGAGCCGCACCAGTTCTTCGCGCCCAACATTCTCGTCTGCTTTGCGCGCCTGAACGGCCGGACCATCGGCATCATCGCCAATCAGCCCAAGAACCTGGCCGGCTGCCTGGACATCAACGCTTCGGACAAGGCCACGCGCTTCATCCGCTTCTGCGACGCCTTCAACATCCCGATGCTGACCATCGCCGATGTCCCCGGCTACCTGCCCGGCAGCCAGCAGGAATGGGGCGGCATCATCCGCCACGGCGCCAAGCTGCTGTGGTGCTACTCCGAGGCCACCGTGCCCAAGCTGCTGCTGGTGACCCGCAAGGACTACGGCGGCTCCTACCTGGCGATGTGCTCCAAGGACCTGGGGGCCGACATGGCCTTTGCCTGGCCCACCGCCGAGATCGCCGTGATGGGCGCCGAGGGTGCGGCCAACATCATCCACCGCCGCGAGATCAAGGAGGCCGAAGAACCGGTGGCCAAGCGCAAGGAAAAAATCGAGGAGTACAAGGCGCTTTTCTCCAACCCATACTGCGCCGCCAGCCGTGGCTACATCGACGCGGTGATCGAACCCAGCGAGACCCGGCCGCGGCTCATCGAGGCCCTGGAGATCCTATGCACCAAGCGGGAGCTGCGGCCGCCGAAAAAGCACGGCAACATCCCGATGTGAGCCGGGCCGCTTTTCCGCCCATCTTCGCCAACGTCTAACCCAGGGAGACCCCATGGAAGCCGACAAAAAAAGGGCCGCCATCGCCTCGGCGGTAATCGCCTACATCCAGACCGAAGAAGAAGCCCTGTGCCTCCAGCGCCTCCAGGCCGGCACAGCCGAAATCGCCCCGGCACCTGCCCCGGCGCCGGCCGCCGCCTACAAGCCGTGGGGCTTCAGCGGCCGCCAGGAGCAGATGCAGCTGCGGGGGCTGATGCAGCTCAAAGCGTTTCAGGGATGGAAAATGCGATAGCCCGCCGGCCCCGAACCGGTCCCGACACCACCCAATACCGCAATTTTAACTCGCGCCAGCTATCTTTTGAGAGGAGAAGTCTAAGATGAGCGATCACAGCCAAGTAGCAATGACGGAAATGAACTATGCCAAGGACCGTCCCCAGGCGGCAAATCCGGTCAAGATCGAGGATTTGAGTCTGCGCGACGGTCACCAGTCGCTTTTCGCCACCCGCGGGCGCACCGAGGACATGCTGCCGGTGGCCGAAATGATGGACCAGGTGGGCTTCTGGGCCATGGAGGTCTGGGGCGGCGCCACCTTCGACACCATGCACCGCTTTCTCAACGAAGACCCCTGGGAGCGCATCCGCACCCTCAAGCGCTACATCAAAAAAACGCCCTTCTCGATGCTGCTGCGCGGCCAGAACCTGGTCGGCTACCGCAACTACGCCGATGACGTGGCCAAAGCCTTCGTCCAGCGCGCCGCCGAAAACGGGATGGACATCTTCCGGACCTTCGACGCCCTCAACGACTACCGCAACTTCGAGACCGTCGTGCCGGTGATCAAGTCCTGCGGCAAGCACTTCCAGGGCTGTATCTGCTACACCCTGACCGAACCGCGCCTGGGCGGCGAGGTCTACAACCTGGAGTACTATCTCAACAAGGCCAAGGCGCTGGAGGCCATGGGCGCCGACAGCATCTGCATCAAGGACATGGCCGGGCTGATCGCCCCCTACGATGCCTACGCCATCGTCAAGACGCTCAAAGCCGCGGTCAAACCGCCCATCCATCTCCACAGCCACTTCACCTCGGGGATGTCCGCCATGAGCCACCTCAAGGCCATCGAGGCCGGCGTGGACATCATCGACGCGGTCATGGCGCCTTACGCCTACCGCACCTCGCATGCCGCCATCGAGCCGCTGGTGATGGCCCTGATAGGGACCAACCGCGACACCGGCTTCGACATCCGCCTGCTGGGTCAGATCAACGAAATCCTCGAAAAGGAGGTCATGCCCAAGTACCGCCACCTGCTGGACGACACCAAAATGTCGATCATCGACATCAACGTCCTCTTGCACCAGACCCCGGGCGGGATGCTCTCCAACCTGGTCAACCAGCTGCGCGAAATGGACGCCCTGGACAAAATCGATCAGGTTTACGCCGAACTGCCGCGGGTGCGCAAGGATCTCGGCCAGATCCCGCTGGTGACCCCCACCAGCCAGATCGTCGGTGTGCAGACGGTCAACAACGTCCTCTTCGACGATGAAAACGAGCGCTACAAGCGCATCACCGGCCAGGTCAAAGACCTCTGCTACGGGCTCTACGGCAAGACCGCGGTGCCCATCAACCCGGAAGTCCAGAAGAAAGCCCTCAAGGGCTACCCGCGCGGCGAGGAACCGATCACCTGCCGGCCGGCCGAGGTCCTGGAGCCCGAGCTGAAGAAGGCCCAGGAGGAGATCAAGGGCCTGGCGGTGGACCTGGACGATGAAATTCTCTACGCCCTCTACCCGGTGACCGGCAAACGCTTCCTCAAATGGAAATACGGCAAGGAGGAGGCGCCCCCGGAAGTCCGCCCCAAAACGCTGGAGCAGGCCCTCAAGGAGCGCGAGCTGGTCAAGAAAGCCCTGGCCGGCGAACTGGTGGAAAAGGCCAAGAAGGAGGCCGCCCCGGCCAAGAGCGAAAACGCCCGCACCTTCAACGTGTTCATGGATGACGAGTTCTTCGAGGTCGGCGTGGACGAGGTCGGCGGCTCGCCGGTGATCAGCTACCTGCAGCAGCTGCCGGCGGCACCCGCAGCGCCCGGCACGCCGGCCGCCGCCGCCGCGGCGCCCGCGGCGACATTCATTCCACCGCTGCGTCCGGCCGCCCCCGCGCCCGCAGCACCCAAGGCGCCGGCAGCCCCGGCGGCGCCCAAACCGGCAGCGCCCCCGAAGCCGGCCGCCGCCCCCAAACCGGCCGCGGCCGCCGTCGCCGACGGGACCCCGCTGGTGGCCCCGATGCCCGGCATGATCGTCTCCTACAGCAAACAGGTGGGCGACACCGTCGCCGAGGGGGAAACCGTGCTGGTCCTGGAGGCCATGAAAATGGAAAATGCCCTGCCGGCCCCGGTGGCCGGCACCATCAAGGCCATCACACGCAAGAGCGGCGACTCGGTGGCCAAAAACGACGTGCTGGCCGTCATCGGTTAGCCCAGCGTCATCCGCAAAAACGGGCGAACGCCGGCTTGTCCGGCGTTTGCCGCGTCACTATCCCGCAGCACACAGGGAGGGGGTTGCAGCAATGAAAATCCACGAGTACCAGGCAAAGGAACTGTTCCGCAAATACGGCGTCCCGGTGCCGGACGGCGGCGTCGCCTTCACCCCCGAGGAGGCCAGGGGCGTGGCCCAGAAGCTGGGCGGGTTTCCGGTGGTGGTCAAAGCCCAGATCCACGCCGGGGGGCGCGGCAAAGGCGGCGGGGTCAAGCTGGCTCAGTCCCTGGACGAGGTGGGAACTCTCGCCGGCCAGATCATCGGCATGACCCTGGTCACGCCCCAGACCGGGCCCCAGGGCCGGCTGGTCAAGAAGGTCCTGGTGGAGCAGGGCCTCAACATCGCCAAGGAACTCTACCTGAGCGTCCTGCCCGATCGCGCCAGCGCCCAGAACATCATCATGGCCAGCGAGGCCGGCGGCATGGACATCGAAACCGTTGCGGCCGAGACGCCGGAGAAAATCGTCAAGGTCTACGTCGACCCGCTGCTGGGCATCCAGCCCTACCACATCCGCGAGGCGGCCTTCCGGCTCAACATCCCGGCGGCGGCGATGAAGCCCTTTTCGGCCCTGCTGGGCAGCCTCTACCGGGTTTTCACCACCTGCGACTGCTCGCTGGTGGAGATCAACCCCCTGGTGCTGACGGCGGAAAACAGCGTCATCGCGCTGGACGCCAAGGTGGACGTGGACAGCAACGCCCTCTTCCGGCACAAGGACATCCTGGCCTACCGCGATACGGACGAAGAGGACCCGCTGGAGCTGGAAGCCTCCAAGTACAATCTCAACTACATCAATCTCGGCGGCGGGGGCAATGTCGGCAACATGGTCAACGGCGCGGGGCTGGCCATGGCCACGATGGACATCATCAAGCTGGCCGGTGCGGAGCCCGCCAACTTTCTGGACGTGGGCGGCGGCGCCAACGCCGAAATGGTGGAAAACGGCTTTCGGATCATCCTCAGCGACAAGAACGTCAAGGGCATCCTGATCAACATCTTCGGGGGCATCCTGCGCTGCGACGTCCTGGCCCAGGGCGTGGTGACGGCCGCGACCAAAGCCGGCTTGAACGTGCCCGTGGTGGTCCGCATGGAGGGTACCAACGTGGAGGAGGGGCGCAGGATCCTGTCGGAATCCGGCCTGAACCTGATCACCGCGGTGGACCTCAAGGACGCGGCCGGCAAGGTGGCCGCGATCGTCAACGCCTGACACCGTTTCGACCTGCAGGTGGGTCTGAAGAGGGAGAAAAGATGAGCATTTTCGTCGACAAGAACACCAAGGTTCTGGTTCAGGGAATTACCGGACGCGAGGGGCAGTTTCACACCCGCCAGTGCGCGGCCTACGGCACCCAGGTGGTGGCCGGGGTGACCCCCGGGAAGGGCGGCCAGGAGATGGACGGCATCCCGGTTTTCAACCGCGCCAAGGAGGCCGTTGCCGAAACCGGGGCCAACTGCAGCCTGATCTTCGTGCCGCCGGCCTTTGCCGCCGACGCGATCCTGGAGGCCGCCGACAGTGGGGTGGACCTGATCGTGGCCATCACCGAGGGCATTCCGGTGATGGACATGATGCGCGTCAAAAATTACCTCCGAAACAAGGCCTGCCGTCTGATCGGCCCCAACTGCCCGGGCATCATCACCCCCGGTGCGTGCAAGGTCGGCATCATGCCGGGCCCGATCCACAAACCCGGCGGCCCCATCGGGGTGGTGTCGCGCTCCGGCACCCTGACCTACGAGGTCGTTCATCAGTTGACCCAGCAGGGAATCGGCCAGACCACATGCATCGGAATCGGCGGCGACCCGGTCAACGGCACCAACTTCATCGACTGCCTGACGGCCTTTCAGAACGACCCCGAAACCACCGGGATCGTGATGGTGGGAGAAATCGGCGGGAGCGCCGAGGAGGACGCCGCCGATTTCATCACCCGGGAGGTGACCAAGCCCGTGGTGGGCTTCATCGCCGGCTTGACGGCCCCGCCGGGCCGCCGCATGGGGCATGCCGGCGCCATCATCAGCGGCGCCAGCGGTACCGCCCAGGGCAAGATCGCCGCCATGAAGGCCAGTGGGATCCACGTCTGCGAGAACCTGGGGACCCTGGGCGAACTCTGCGCCAAGGCTTTTTGACACCGCTCGCCGGGCCGCGCGCCGCCGGACGGGGATGAACCTTTTTTTCGCAACAGGCCCACGGATCATGCACGAAATGGGGTTGGCGCTCCAGATTGTCGAAATCGCCAAAGCCTCCCTGCCCCCCGAGCTTGCCGGGGCCCGCATCCAGCGGGTCAACCTGAAGGTCGGCAAAATGGCGGCGGTGGTGCCGGAGAGTCTGCGCTTCTGTTTTGCGGCGATCACCCGCAACACCCCCATGGAGGGGGCGGAGCTCTTCATGCAAGAGGTGGCGGTGGTGGCCCGCTGCGGCGCCTGCGGCCACGAATGGACCTTAGACGGGCCGGCCTTTCGCTGTCCGGCCTGTGACAGCGGGGATGTCCGGATGCTCTCGGGCCGGGAACTGGACATCGTGTCCATCGAAGTCGAAAAAGACTGAGCCCACCGGCCTTCGGTGGTGCCCGCCGGAAGGAAAATTTGATGGAAATCAAAGTGGTCCGCAAGGTCCTGGACGTCAATGACACCATGGCCGCCCGCAACCGGGAGCTGTTCAGCAGCAAAAAGGTGTTTGTCCTCAACATGATGAGTTCGCCGGGTTCGGGCAAGACCACCACCCTGGAGAAGACCCTCGCGCTCCTGGCACCGGCGCTGCATTGCGCGGTCATCGTCGGCGACGTCTGCACCACCAACGACGCGGACCGCCTGGCGCGCACGGGTGTGCCGGTGATCCAAGTCAACACCGACGCCTTCGGCGGCGACTGCCACCTGGCGGCCCACGTCATCGAAAAAGCGGCCATGGACCTGGATCTGGACCAGACGGAGCTGCTGATCGTTGAAAACGTGGGCAACCTCGTCTGCCCGGCGGAATTCGACATTGGCGAAGACGCCCGCGTGGTCGTGCTCAGCGTCACCGAAGGTGAGGACAAACCCCTCAAGTACCCCCTGATGTTCCGGGTCTGCGACGCCGCCCTGCTCAACAAGACCGACCTGCTGCCGCACCTGGACTACGACAAGGCCGCGGTGCTGGCCAATATCCGCCAGATCCACCCGCAGATGCCGATCTTTGAAATCTCGGCGCACAGCGGCGACGGGCTGGCCCCCTGGGTCGACTGGCTCAAGGAGCAGGTCGGGCGCAAGCTGCGGTAGCCGGCGGCGTAAGCATGCAGCCGCAACCCCAAAAAATGCTAAGAGGGCGAACCGTTTATTTGGTTCGCCCTCTTAGCTTGTGTCGGATCGGAAAAGCCGGCCGCCGGGTCAGCCGAGATTCACCTGGCGGGCCGAAATGATGTTGGGCAGCGCGCGCAGCTCTTCGATCACCGCTTCCTCAGCCGGGGAATCGACGTTGATCATGCACAGCGCGCGGTCCTCCAGCCGCCCCAGCTGGAAACGGCCGATATTGATGTTGTGGCGCCCCAGGGTTGTCCCCAGGTTGCCGATCACCCCGGGCCGGTCGAAGTTCTGGATGACGATCATGGCGCCCTCGGGAATGGCGTCCAGGTAGATTTTGCCCAGGCGGACGATGCGGGGGTGCTTCTCGGCGAAGATCGTGCCCCAGATTTCGCCCGGCCCCTCTTCGACGTCTTCCAGTTTCAGCCGGATGACCCCCGAAAAATTGGCCTTTTTCTGGGTGGTGACCTCCTTGACCGAGATGCCTTTTTCCTTGGCAATCTCGGGGGCGCTGACAAAGTTGACCGG
Organism: Desulfobacteraceae bacterium; assembly: GCA_022340425.1. NCBI lineage: Bacteria > Pseudomonadati > Thermodesulfobacteriota > Desulfobacteria > Desulfobacterales > Desulfobacteraceae > Desulfobacteraceae bacterium. Next base: position 39,081 of record JAJDNY010000062.1, read on the forward strand.
TTTGTCGGTGAAGGCGCCCAGCAGGCCTTTGAGCAGGGCGTGGGTCAGCGGCTGGGTGGCCAGGTTGGCCATCTCGCCCTCGTAGGTGATTGTGATATCATGCACGCCCTTGGCCAGCTGCCCCATGAGCGAGCCCATCTTCTCGCTCAGATCCAGGTAGGGACGCAGCTGATCCATGCTCTCCTTGGAGAGCGACGGAAAATTGACCGCATTGGTGATGACGTCGTTGATCAGGTAATTGGCGATCTGGTGCGCGATCATGTCGGCGACCTTTTCCTGGGCCTCGCCGGTGCTGGCCCCCAGGTGCGGCGTGAGAATCACGTGGGGGTGCTGCAGGATCGGCCAGGTGGGATCGGGCGGTTCCTGGGGCAGCACGTCCAGGGCGGCCCCGGCCACCCGGCCGCTGACCAGCGCATCGTAGAGATCGTCGATGTTGACCACCTCGCCCCGGGAGCAGTTGATCAGCCGCACCCCGGGCTTCATTTTGACGATGGTTCCGGCGTTGATCAGGTTGACGGTCTCCTTCATGCGCGGCACATGCAGGGAGATAAAATCGGACCCGGCCAAGAGCTCGTCAAAACTCACCAGGGTAACCCCCAGCGCCCGGGCGGCCTCTGGGCTCACAAAGGGGTCGCTGGCGATCACCCGCATTTTCAGCCCCTGGGCCCGCTCGGCCACCACCCGCCCGATGTGCCCGAGACCGATGATCCCCAAAGTCTTGCCGGTGATCTCGACGCCGGTCAAGGTTTTCTTTTCCCACTTGCCGTGGCGCAACGACCAGGTCCCCTGGGGGATGTTGCGGGCGAGCGCGAACATCATCGAGATTGTGTGCTCGGCGGTGGTGATGGTATTGCCGCCGGGGGCGTTCATGACCACGATGCCCTTGCGGGTGGCGGCCTGCACGTCGATATTGTCGACCCCGATGCCGGCCCGGCCGATAACCTTCAGCCTGGGGGCCTTGTCCAGCACCGCCGCGGTAACGCGGGTGCCGCTGCGAATGGCCAGTCCGTCGAAATCGGCTATGATTTCAGCCAGCCGGTCCGGTTCGGAGGTGGTTTTGTCGTTGTCCACGACCACCTCGATCTGGCCCGTGGCCTCAAGAATTTGTCTGGCAAGCGGGGACATGCCGTCCCGGATCATGACTTTGAACATAAGGCCTCTCTGAATGCCGCGTGCGTGGGTTCTCGGCGGTTTGCGGCGGCCGGGGAGGAAGCGCGCCGGCGCCGGCCGCCAAAAAGTTGTCTGCACATAGCACATTGGCGGGCGAATGTTAAGGATTTTGGCGCCGGCCAGGAGGGCTGCAGACGGATAGGTGGACTGCGGCGACACGGGTCTAAAAGTCCATGGACAAGGCGGGCGGGGTGTGGCAAAATGAAATTCTTTACCCATCAGGGTCGCCGGGAGATCCACCGCCACGCCCCGCGCTCGCCCACAATCCTCCGCCGGCCTTTTCTCCCGCCACCTTCAGCCGCTTCAGAAAGGAGGTGCCCAATGACGCTCCGCAAATCGGTCTTTGCCGGCAGCTGGTATCCCGACACCGCCGCCGGGTGTCAAAGCGCCATCAAAGGGTTCCTGAAAGAGGACGGTTTTCAGCCCCCCCCGGACCGCGTCCTGGTGGGCGGCATCGTGCCCCATGCCGGCTGGTTCTTTTCCGGCAGCATCGCCTGCCGCGTGATCCACGCCCTGCGGCAGGACCCCCCGCCGGACGTCTTCGTGCTCTTCGGCATGCACCTGCACCCCGCCTCGGCCCACCACATCATGACCGCCGGGGCTTGGGAAACACCTCTCGGCAGCCTGCCGGTGGAAGAGCGGCTGGCGGCCGCCCTGGCGCGACGGTTCGCATTCACCATTGAAAAGCCGGGGCGCTACTCCCAGGACAACACCATCGAGCTGCAGCTGCCGTTTATCAAATACTTTTTCAGGGGGGTCAAAATCGTTCCGATCGGCGCCGCACCGTCCCCCGAGGCCATCGAAATCGGGGCCGCCGCGGTGGACATCGGCCGTGAGCTGGGGTTGCGCATCAAGATCCTGGGATCCACCGATTTGACCCATTACGGGGCCAACTACGGCTTTTCACCGGAGGGCAGCGGGCCGCAGGCCGTGCGCTGGGTGCGGGATCAAAACGACCGCGAAATAATCGAGACGATGCTGGCGCTGGACCCCCAGGCGGTGATCCGAAAAGCCCTGGCGCATCAGAATGCCTGCTGCGCCGGCGCGGCGGCGGCGGCACTGGCGGCCGGCCTGCAGCTTGGCGCCCGGCGAGCCGAGACCGTCGCCTATGCCACGAGCTACGACAAACACCCCGGAGACAGCTTTGTGGGCTATGTGGGCATCATTTTTTAGCGCGTGTCCAAAAAGGTTGAACCGGTCATTTCCATGTGCTTCCACGCCGGTGGGTTGTGGAGCGGTTCTCCGGATGGCTGGGTCGTCACCGGAGGCTACCCAAGGACTACGAGAAGTTGCCCGAAACCACGAAAGCATAATACGCATCGCCGTGATCACACTGACGGCCCGTCGTCTTGCGGTCAAATGACTTTTTGGGACACGGTCTCAGAAAAAAGGTGTTGCGGATGAACGGGCGCACCAGACTGAAATCCATAAGGAGGTAACGATGAAAAAACGCACACCGTTATGGCTTGTGATGCTGCTGTCGATTGTCGTGGCAGGACCCGCGGTTGCCCAGGACCTTGTCATCTACCCGGCCAAGGGTCAGAGCCAGCAGCAGATGGAAAAGGACAAATTCGAATGCTACTCCTGGGCCAAAGGGCAAACCGGTTTTGATCCCATGCAAACGCCGACCGCCAGCAGTGCGCCGCCACCCCAGCAAGCCCAGGGGAGCGTGGCCGGCAGTGCTGTAAGGGGTGGTGTCGGGGGTGGGTTGCTGGGTGCCGGAGTGGGCGCCATCGCCAGCGGCAAAAAAGGTGCCAAAAAGGGGGCGGGCATCGGTGCTCTTACCGGTGGGGTTTTAGGCGGTGCGCGCACCCATCGGCAGCAGCAGCAGGACCAGCAGGCGCAGCAGCAGTGGGCCAACCAGCAAGCCGGACAGTATGCGCAGCAGCGCAATGCCTACAACCGTGCCTATGGTGCCTGCCTGGAAGGAAGAGGCTATTCCGTTAAATAGCGTTCATCCCTGAATGACTCAGCTGCGCGGTTGCTATGCTGACCACTGTGATTTGAATTCTCGCAATATGTTGATGTTCCGCTTTTCAAATCGGGTTTCCGCTTTGGCCCGAAGCAAATAACGTCATCGGTTGGTGGACCCTGAAAAAACGTCTGGAGGGCATTATGAACAAGCGAATCCTTACCGGTCTGATTTTTTTATGCCTTTGCCTGATTCCCCTTGCAGCCGCCGGCGAAGACTTTGACGGCTCGAAAGCACTGCTGCTATCGGTCATAAAGGTGATCGAATGCACACCCGACGGTGAGTGCTTCGAAACGCCGGCAGAGGAAATCGACGTGCCCCAGTTTTTTAAAATCGACTTCGAGAAAAAAAATATCGCATCCGCCGTGCCGGGTGACGACAGGCCGCCCTCACCCATAGAACGCATGGAAAATGTGGACGGCAAACTGATCCTGCAGGGAGCGGAGGACGGTTATGAGAAGTCGCGGGACGGATTTGGCTGGACGCTGGCCATTTCAAAAGAAACCGGCAGGGCTGTTTACACCGCCTCCGGAGAGGAAGATGCCCTGGTGATTTTCGGTGCGACGGTTCCATTCTGACCGGGCCGGTTTCCACGAAATCCGGCGTGATGAATTCATAGGCACTCGCCACAGGCAGAAAGACGTACTTGTCGAAGTAATAGTTGAAGCGG
>JAJDNY010000063.1 GCA_022340425.1 Desulfobacteraceae bacterium
CACAGGTATGCCGACCCAGCTCGAGGCGGTGGCGGCCCCATGAAAGAAGGTGGGATTTCACGGATCAGGCCTGGGCTTGCCCGGTTTCCGCCCCAGGCGGCGGCTCCTGCGGGGTCTCCGCCGCGTCCGGGGCCTCGGGAAGGCTGAAATCCGGCCGCAGGGAATGAATCAGCTCATCCAATTCACGCCCCAGAACGGTTTCTTTTTCCAGTAGCAGCGCCGCGAGTTTGTGTAAAACCTCGATGTTTTCCTCCAGCACCCCTTTGGCGCGGTTGTAGCTTTCCTTGATGATGCGGGTGATTTCCTGGTCGATCTTGCGGGCGGTCTCCTCGGAGTAGTCGCGGTGCTGGGAGATTTCCCGGCCGAGAAAGATCTGCTCTTCGCCCTGGTCGTAAGACAGCGGGCCGAGATCCGCACTCATCCCCCAGGCCCGAACCATCTTCTGGGCCAGACCGGTGGCCTGCTTGATATCGTTTGAGGCGCCGGTGCTGATCCGGCCGAACACCAGTTCCTCGGCCACGCGGCCGCCGAAGGCCACCGCCAGGTCGCTTTCCAGCTGATCCTTGTACTTGAAGTCGCGCTCCTCGGGGAGAAACCAGGTGACGCCGGCCGCGCGGCCGCGGGGGATGATGGTGATCTTGTTGACCGCGTCGGTGCCCGGCAGGAAGCGGGCCACCAGGGCGTGGCCGCCCTCGTGGTAGGCCGTGGTTTTGCGGTCCTCCTCCCGGATCACCTTGGACTTGCGCTCCAGGCCCATGTAGACCTTGTCCTTGGCGTCTTCGAAATCGGTCATCTCCAGGCGCTCCTTGCCGCGCTTGGCCGCCAGCAGGGCGGCTTCGTTGACCAGGTTTTCCAGGTCGGCGCCCGAGAAACCGGGGGTCCCTTTGGCCAGCATGAGGGCATCGACATCCGGTGCCACCGGGGTGCGGCGCATGTGGACCTTCAAAATGGCCTCCCGACCTTTGATGTCCGGCAGGGAGACCACGACCTGGCGGTCGAAGCGGCCCGGCCGCTGCAGGGCCGGATCCAGCACGTCCGGGCGGTTGGTGGCCGAAATCAGAATGACCCCCTCGTTGGATTCGAAACCGTCCATCTCCACCAGCAACTGGTTCAGGGTCTGCTCGCGCTCGTCGTGGCCGCCGCCGAGCCCGGCGCCGCGGTGGCGGCCAACGGCGTCGATCTCGTCGATGAAAATGATGCAGGGGGCATTTTTTTTGCCCTGCACGAACAGATCGCGCACCCGCGAGGCGCCTACGCCCACGAACATTTCCACGAAATCCGAACCGCTGATGCTGAAGAAGGGGACCCCCGCCTCGCCGGCGATGGCCCTTGCCAGGAGGGTCTTGCCGGTCCCCGGCGGACCCATCAGCAGCACCCCTTTGGGGATGCGACCGCCCAGGCGGGTGAACTTTTTGGGGTCCCGCAGGAATTCGACGATTTCCCCCAGCTCCTCCTTGGCCTCGTCGATGCCGGCCACATCCTCGAAGGTAACTTTGGTTTGTTGATCCGACATCAGGCGCGCTTTGCTTTTTCCGAACGAAAGGGCCTTGCCGCCGCCGGACTGCATCTGGCGCATGAAGAAAATCCATACCCCAATCAGCACGATCATCGGAAACCAGGAAATCAGAACCGACATGTACCAGGGCGATTCGGCCGGTGGCTTGGCCTTGATCATGACGCCTTTGGCCCGCAGCGTTTTGATCAGTTCGGCATCCTGCGGGGCGAACACCTTGAACCGGTTGCGGTTGCTGTCGGTTATGAGAAGCTCCTGGCCCTGGATGACGACCTCAGCGATTTTTCCGTTTTCCACCATGCTCAAGAACTCGGTGTAGCTGAGGCTGTTTTCGGCAAGATGCTGCTGGTTGAAGAGGTTGAAGAGCATGATCATCATCAGCGTGATTACCAGCCACAACGCCAGATTTTTGTAGAACGGATTCAACTGAAGTCACCTCCTGAGGCTGTCGGATCGAAGGGCTGCACCCGCCCGAGCACTCCCATCGATGGAAAGGGGCGCCGCATTCCCGGCGTGAAATATTTTGTTTGGGGTCCGGACCCCGCAGGCGTAAAGCCCGTATCAGGGCACGAATGATTCGAAAGTAAGTACGAAGCGGCCTTAAGCAAGCAGCAGCTCCCCCCGGAGCACCCGTCGCGTTTCGGGAGTCAGCCGGGCGCTGTGGTCCATGCGCAGACCGGCCACCCAGATAATTTTCCCGCCGCTGAGAAGCAGTGGATAGCGTCTCCTGAGCGCGCGCGGTATCCCCTGATTGCTGAAGAACCGGCGAACTTTTTGGCGGCCTGTCATGCCAAGCGGGCTGAAGCGGTCGCCCGGCCGCAAGTTTCTGACGGTCAAGGGAAAGGTCACTGCATCCATATCAAAAAACGCGACAAACTGTCCAGCATTGCGGGTGGCCGGGACTTCTTGCACGCCGATGGGGCGAAATTCCAGCCGCCCCCTGATTTCGGGCAGTGTGAGCGAGACGGTTTCGGAAACCGGAGCGGGGATCGGGTAGCAAAACGCTTGGGCGGGGGTCGGGTTCAGCGCCGGCTTCAGGCCCCGCAGAGGCTGTTGCGCCAGCGACACCACCAGGCGGTCGGGGTAGCGCAGGATGCGGATCCGGTCGGGCAGGTCGAGGCTGCCATGACGGGTACTGCCGCCGGCCAGTGCCAGGGCCGCTTCGATATGGCCATAGGCGATGCGCCGCAGGTTGCCTTTGACCATTTCCAGGGACCTGCGAAGCACCCGGCGCTGGGCGGCTGGATGGAGGGCGCCGAGGGCGGCCACCGAAAGCGTCAGGGAAGTGGCGGATCGTTCCAGGCAGGCGGCTGCCAGCAGGGGCCCGGTCAGGCTTTCGAGCCAGTCGTCTTCAGCGCTGGTAAGCCGGGCAAAGCGGGCCAGGGCGTCCCGGATGCGGGGGTTGTATTCTCGGGCCAGGGCCGGTAGAAGTTCATGTCGGACCCGGTTGCGCAGAAACACGCGGTCCTGGTTGGTGGCGTCCTGAACCCATGTCAGGCCGTTTGCCCTCAGGTAAGCGTGAATTTCCTCCCTGCCAAGGTCGATCAGCGGGCGTACGATCCGGTTTTCGCGGACGGGCGGGATTCCGCCGGCCCCCCGGGCACCGCTGCCCCGAATGAGGAACATGAGTGCCAACTCCGCGTTGTCATCCTGCTGATGGCCCACGGCGATTTTGTGGAAACGATGCTGGTCGGCAATTTGTGATAGAAAATGGTAGCGCGCCTGGCGCGAGGCCTCTTCCAGGCATAGCCCGAGCTGCCGCTTGAGACTCCGAATATCCGCGGCGCCCATGAAAAACGGCAACTGCCAGCGGCGGGCCAGGTCGGCGACAAACTCGGCATCCCGGTCGGCGGCCTCTCCCCGCAGGCCATGATGGAGGTGGGCGACCCCCAGGTGCAGGGAGTACTCCGGTGCCAGGCTCAGAAGGGCGTGGAGCAGGCAGACGGAATCGGCCCCGCCGGAAACCGCCGCCAGCACCCGATCATCGGCCTCAAAGAGGCCTTGGCTGTGGATGGTGTGGCTGACCTTTTGCAAAGCCCTTCGGCTCAACCCGCCCGGCGAAAGTTTCATGGATCAGCGCGGACCCCTTTTTTCCCGGCCTGCCGCCCATGCCGGCGGGCGCTGAAGCCCGCACGGTCTGACTGCCGGCGATTTCAGCCCCGAGCGCCTTGGGGGTTCCGTCGCTTGCGCGGCCCCCATTTGGGTGCCCGGGCCGTTGGGGTTTTGCGGCAATCTCAACTGATAGCCTCTGCGAGGGATTTAGGCCAATGATTCTCAATAATATCAAAAACTACGATACTGATGAAGAGAAGTCAACCCAAAAGCCCCGCCGAGAGGGCCGAGAACCCGGGCGAGCGTCCGGAGGGAAGCCGGGCGTTTTCTCCTTGAAAAAGTCCCTTTGGCCGACTATTATACAAAAGGTTGTGCTAGGTGGGGCGCTAGCGGTGCCCTGTACCCGAAATCCGCTTTACGCGGGGCTGAATTCCCTTATGAAGGGTTGCAGCCGGAATTTAGGGCTCAGCCTGATCGGCCGCCACGCAACAGACGGTTACGAACCTCGTCAGGTCCGGAAGGAAGCAGCGATAAGTAATGCGGTCTGTGTCGTGGATCGATCCCGGTCACGGCGATGGTCCTTGTTTTCCGGAAACGATTCGACAGAGGGTGCACAACCGCTTCCCAAATCCCCCCCGTGTGGATCATTTTGCCCTCCCCTGGTCCCTTCCTTTAAAGTCCTGCGCGATGTTTTTTTGTCTCTCCGACAAGCGCTTTTCCCTACAATTTCAGCCTCAAAAACGGCTCCTCAGGACGGCTTGACATCACTTTCTGGGGTCTTATTATGTGCCAACTTGAAACCGAGCAGATTATCTAAAGGATTGATCTGGCCAAAGATTCACGTAGTTTACCTGGTTGGCGATCCACGAAATGTTTTGGGGCTCGGCCGGTTCGCATTTTTCCGTTTTCTGAAATCTGCTGAATGACGGACTCAATTTAAGGAGAACTTGGCTTCTGATGACCGAAAAAGACAAAATTCGGAAATACGAAAAGACGGCTGAAGTCACCGCTGAAGAGCCACAGCAGGAGGTGCCGGCCGATCTTCAGGACGAAGCGCCCCCGGAAGGCGGTGGTGAGACTTCCCAAGAGGACGCGGTTGCGCAACTCGAGAAAAAACTCGAAGCTGCCCAACAAGAGGCGCAGGCCAGCTATGATCGGCTGTTGAGAACAACGGCGGAATTTGAAAACTACAAAAAGCGGTCAGCCCGTGAATTGCAGGATTTTCGCAAATTCGCCAACGAGACGCTCCTCAGGGAGCTGCTTCCGGTGGTGGACAACCTCGAGCTGGCCGTCAAGTCGGCGCGCGAGGAGGGCAATGGTCAAGAGTCTCTCGTTGACGGCATCGACCTCACCCTGAAAGAGATCCTGCGGGTTCTCAACAAATTCGGGGTTCAGGCGGTTGAGGCGCTCAACCAGCCTTTCGACCCGGCTTTTCATCAGGCGGTGGTCGGCGAAGAGTCCGATAAGCACCCCAAAAATACCGTTATCCAAGAGTTGCAAAAGGGGTACACCCTCCATGACCGGCTGCTTCGGCCATCGATGGTGGTTGTGGCCAAACCAAGGGCCGAAGGCGAACCCGGGCAACCCGACGAAAATGCATAGGCTGACGCCATTGAAGCGATTACACTTTGTCATGATTCATTTTTAAGGAGGCATTCAAATGGGTAAGGTTATCGGAATTGACTTGGGAACGACAAACTCTTGCGTGGCGGTCATGGAGGGTGGGGATGCGAAGGTGATCACCAATCCCGAAGGGGGCCGCACAACGCCTTCGGTGGTGGCCATCACCGAGAGCGGTGAGCGTTTGGTGGGGCAGATCGCCAAACGTCAGGCGATCACAAACCCTGAAAACACCGTTTTTGCCGTCAAGCGTCTCATCGGCCGCAAGTTCAGCTCACCCCAGGTGCAGAGCGACATCAAGGTGCTGCCCTACAAAATCGAACAGGCCCCCAACGGGGATGTGCGCATCAACATTCGCGGTCAGCAGCACAGTCCGGCCCAGATCTCTTCCTACATACTGGCCAACATCAAGCACACCGCCGAACAGTACTTCGGGGAAAAGGTGACCGATGCGGTGATCACCGTTCCGGCCTACTTTGACGACAGCCAGCGTCAGGCCACTAAAGACGCCGGTAAAATCGCCGGATTGAACGTCCTGCGGATCATCAACGAACCGACGGCGGCCTCGCTGGCCTACGGCTTGGACAAACGCAAGGAAGAAACCATCGCGGTCTTTGACCTTGGCGGCGGCACCTTCGATATTTCGGTTTTGGAGATCGGTGATGGCGTCTTCGAGGTCAAGGCCACCAACGGGGATACCCATCTGGGCGGTGAGGATTTCGACCTGCGCCTGATCGACTACCTATCCGACGAATTCCGCAAGGACCAGGGAATCGACCTGCGCAAGGACAAGATGGCGCTGCAGCGTCTCAAGGAAGCCGCCGAGAAGGCCAAGATGGAGCTGTCCACCTCGGTTGAAACCGAAGTCAACCTGCCGTTCATCACCGCAGACGCCAGCGGCCCCAAGCACCTCAACATCAAGCTGACTCGCGCCAAGCTGGAGTCCCTGGTTTCGGATCTGCTGGACAAACTGGAAAATCCGTGTCTGGTCGCCCTGAAAGATGCCGGCCTGAGTCCCAAGGACATCAAGGAGGTCATTCTGGTGGGGGGCATGACCCGCATGCCGGCGGTCCAGGAGCGGGTCAAAAAGCTGTTCGGCAAGGAGCCCCACAAGGGGGTCAACCCGGACGAGGTGGTGGCCATGGGGGCGGCCATTCAGGGCGGTGTGCTCAAGGGCGACGTCAAGGATGTGCTGCTCCTGGACGTTACGCCCCTTTCGCTGGGCATCGAAACCCTGGGCGGGGTGATGACCAAGCTGATCGAAAAGAACACCACCATTCCCACCAAGAAGAGCCAGGTTTTCAGCACGGCCGCGGACAGTCAACCGGCGGTATCGATTCACGTGCTGCAGGGTGAGCGTGAAATGGCGGCCGGCAACAAGACCCTCGGGCGGTTTGAACTGGTGGGGATACCGCCGGCGCCCCGCGGTGTGCCCCAGATCGAGGTGACCTTCGACATCGACGCCAACGGCATCGTCAACGTGTCCGCCAAGGACCTGGCCACCGCCAAAGAGCAATCCATCCAGATCACGGCCTCAAGCGGCCTGTCCAAAGATGAGATCGACCGGCTGGTGAAAGACGCCGAACTGCACGCCGAGGAGGATCACAAGCGCAAGGAGTTGGTGGAGGCCCGCAACCATGCCGATGCCCTGATCTACTCCACCGAAAAGTCCATCAAGGATCTGGGTGCCAAGGTCGACGACGCCACCAAGGCCAAGGTCGAGGAAGCGATCGCGGCCCTCAAAAAGGGCATGGAGGGCGATGACATCAACGAGATCAAGCGTCTCAGCGAAGAGTTGACCCAGACATCGCACAAACTCGCCGAGGCCATGTACCAGCAGGCCTCCAAGGGGGAAGGCGCGGCCGGTCCGGGCCCGGGCGCGGAAGCCGGTACGGGCGGCCCTTCGGCCGGCGCCGATGACGACGTGGTCGATGCCGACTTTGAGGAGGTTCACGAGGACGAGAAGTAAACCCGGCCCAAGCCCCGTCAACCGAACCCGCAACCCCCACACCCGCCACCGTCACGTTCCAACGGGCGGCGGCTGTTGTGGGGGTTTTTTATGCCGGCGGGGTGGGCTACAGACGAAAGCTTTCGGCCATACCGGCATACTGTTTGCGCAGCTTGGGCTTTTCGATCTTGCCGGTGGGGTTGCGCGGAACGTCGCCGAAGATAACCTGCCGGGGGCGTTTGTAGCGCGGCAGGGTTTCGCAGAAAACCATGACCGCTTCGCGCGTGAGGGACCTTCCGGGCTTGAGCTGGATGATGGCGGCAGCGATTTCCCCCAGCCGCAGGCTGGGCAGGCCGATGACCGCCACATCCTGGATGGCCGGGTGGGTCTGGAGAAAATCCTCAATCTCCACCGGATAGATGTTTTCGCCGCCGGTGATGATCACGTCCTTTTTGCGGTCCACCAGCCAGATAAAGCCATCTTCATCCTGGCGCGCCACATCGCCGGTGAGCAGCCAGCCGTCCACCAGCACCTGGGCGGTGGCTTCGGGGTTGCCGAAATAGGCCTTCATCACACCGGGGCCCTTGACCATCAACTCCCCCGGCTGGCCTGGCGGCACCGGCGCCTGGCGGTCATCCACGATCCGGTATTCCCAGTCGAAGCCGGGGCGCCCGATGGCCCCCACCTTGTGCATGTTTTCGATCCCCAGATGGACGCAGCCCGGGCCGGTGGTTTCCGTCAGGCCGTAGTTGGTGTCGTACTGATGGTGGGGGAAGATGCGCTGCCATTCCTTGATCAGGCTGGGCGGCACGGGCTGGGCGCCGATGTGCATCAGGCGCCACTGGTCCAGCTGGAAGTCCCTGAGTTTGATGTCTCCGCTTTCGATGGCAAACAGAATATCCAGCGCCCAGGGGACCAGCAGCCAGACCACCGTCACCTTTTCCTCGGAGATCGCCTCGAGGATCCAGCGGGGTTCGATGCCCCGCAGGATGACCGCCCGGGCGCCGACGATGAAGTTGCCGAACCAGTGCATTTTGGCGCCGGTGTGATAAAGCGGCGGGATGCACAGGAAATTATCCTCGTGGGTCTGGCGGTGGTGGCAGTTTTCCTGGATGCAGGCGAACTCCAGGTTGCGGTGGGTCAGCAGGGTCGCCTTGGGGGTGCCGGTGGTGCCGGAGGTGAAGTAGAGGGCGGCTTCGTCGGTGATCTCGATGGGAACCCGCGGGTCGTCGGGCTCATGGGCCGCCAACAGGCCGGTGCCGGATTCGGCCCAGGCCGGCCGTAGGCTTTCGGGGCCGATGAAAATATAGAACTCCAGGGAAAACCCCGGATCGTTGCGAAGGGTTTGCAGGCGTTCGATGAACTCCGGGCCGAAAATGATCCCCCTTGCGCCGGCTGTTCGGGTGCAGCGGCCGATGGTCTTGGCCACGAAACGAAAGTTGAGCGGAACCGCCCAGGCGCCGGTGCGCAGGATGCCGAAATAAACCGGCAGCCATTCCAGGCTGTTCATCATCAGCTGCACCACCCGGTCGCCTTTTCCGATGCCCTTGGCCATCAGGGCCCGGGCCAGCCGATTGGCCTGGGCATCAAATGCGCCCCAGGTGATCTCGCGGCGCACACCGTTGGCCGGGTGGCGCTCCACCAAAGCGGTTTCGGTGGCGTACATACGAGCGTTGCGGGCCAGAATTTCGGTGATCAGCATGGCGGTTTCCGGCTGCCTCAAGCGGCGCTGACAATTCCACTATTTTCCCAAATACCGGGAACCTCATAACGGAAAAACCGATGGCGGTCAAGCAAGGGAAAGTCACAGGGGAGGGGCGAAAGGGGATGCGGACCGCCGCCGGGCACCCCCTTCAGGGAGCCCGGCAACGGTTCTTGTGGGGGGCGGAAGATGTCAGTCGCCGCTATACATGCCGCCACAGCCCTGACCGCGACCCTTCCCGTGGCCGCCCCACTTTCTGCCGCCCCAGTCGCCGCAAGCGGGATTGATGGCCTTGATCTTCAGCAGGTGATCGATGCGCTGCTGCCCCAGTTGGGAGTAAAGTTCTGAAAGCTCTTTCTGGAGCGCTCTGGCCGCCTCGGGGTCCGGCGTTTTCTTGGCCATTTCGCTTTTCAGCGCCAGACGCTTACGGTAGAGCTCGCGCCTGAGCTCGTCGGTGGCATCAAAGAAGGCTTGGCGCTCGCTTTCGATTTTGGCGCGATCCTCTTCGCTCAGGTTCTGCAGGCAGGCGGGGCCGTCGCCGGCGCCCCTGTGCCACCCGCGGCCGTAGCTTCCGGGGCCTTGGTTGTCGCCGCCGGCGGCAAACACCGTCGCGGCCATGGCGGCCACAAGGGCGACCGCCAGGAAAAAAATGGGTTGTTGACGTTTGATGTGCATGGTCTGTCCTCCTGGGTTCGGGAATAAGGGGTTACGAATTGGTTGGTATCCTCTGAGCCCTCCAGCAAGGTGTGTGCCGATTGTCTCCCCAGGGCCCCGCAAAAGTCAAATCGGTTGAATTTCAAGGCGAAAAATGATGGTGGCCTCTTGGGCCGAACCTGTGGTAGTTTGTGTTCCCAGCGCCAATCGGATACTTTGTACCCGCTTCGGGTGGGGACTGGATAAAAAGTACCCAGTCCCCCTTGGGTTGCCGCTGGCCGCAGGTGTGTTCGGCCGCTGGGTGAAAACGGTTTTTCAGCCCGGCGCTATTGGCGGCAGCCGGCAGGTCAACCTGGAAGCGGTGGGCGTGGGGACGTGATTTTCGGCCGTGGGTCACGGGGCCCACATTCTTGGCATTTCCCTTGCCTTCCCGGTCGGCATGCGAAATATGTTTCCGTTTTTAAAAGACGGCCGCTTCCAACGATTACTGCCCTGGGGTCTGCTGGCGGTGGCGGCGGTGGGGCTGAGCGCAATTTTTGCCCTGACCATCTGGCACAACGTCCAGCGCCAGAAGGACAGCAGCCTGCGGCTGCTGTTGGAGAAGGGTGCAGCCTTGATCCGCTCGTTTGAGGCCGGTACCCGGGCAGGGATGGGCGGGCAGCGCCGCCAGGAGTTCAAGCTGCAGCGCTTGTTGACGGAAACCGCGATGCAGCCGGACATCGTTTATCTGATCGTAACGGCGGCCGACGGCCGGGTGCTGGCCCACAGCGAGCTGGCACAGGTCGGCAGCCGCCACGGCGACGAGCTTGACCTGCCGGCCATGGCGGGGGCGGAAATGCTGCACTGGCGGCGCCTCGCTCTGCCCGACGGCGCTGAAGTCTTTGAAGTCTTCCGACGCTTTGTCCCCAGCGCTCCCCCCATGGGGCGCCGCGGCATGCGGGGCATGCACCCACATGACGGCGCGGATCACGGCGCACCTCCGGGCGATGAGGACCTTGACGCCCCGCGGTTCATCTTCGTCGGGCTGGACTTCGGGCCGGTGACGGTCGTGGAGCGCGCCGAGGTGCGCAACGCGGTGCTGACCGGTGCCGGGCTTTTGATGACGGGGGTGGGCGGCCTCGTGCTGGTTTTTTTGGGCCTGCGCTACAGCCAGGCCAGAACCAGCCTGTCCCGGATTCAGGCCTTTTCCGACAAGCTGGTGGCCAGCATGCCGCTGGGGCTGCTGGCCATGGACGAGCGCCAAACCGTGACCGCGTTCAACCCCGTGGCGGCCGCCCTTCTGGGGCTGCCCCTCGCCGATTGGGCAGACCGGTCGATAGGGGCGGCACTGCCGCCCGCCCTGCAAGCGGTTCTCAAGCGCCTTGAAGAAGAGGGCCCCGTTGTGGAAAGCGAGGTGTCCCTTTCCCCCCAAGACGGTGCGACCCGCTCTCTGGCGGTGACGGGCGCCATGTTGAAAGATGAAGCCGGGCGGCCCGCGGGCAGTCTGCTGCTTTTCAAGGACCTGACCGATCTCAGCATTCTGCGCCGGGAGCTCGAGCGCCATCGCCGCCTGGCTGCCGTGGGCCGCCTGGCGGCCGGGGTGGCCCACGAAATCCGCAACCCGCTCAGTTCCATCAAGGGCTTTGCGACCTATTTCCGCGACCGCTGCGCGGCGGTCCCCGAGGACGACAAGATTGCCCGGATCATGATCCAGGAGGTGGAGCGTCTCAACCGGGTGGTCAGCCGTATGTTGGATTTTGCCCGGCCGGTGAAGGTGTCACGCAAACCGGTGGATCTGCGCGCGTTTCTCGGGGATTCTTTGAAACTGGTGGAGCGCCAGGCCCAGGCCGGGGGGATCGCACTGCGTCTGGACTGCCCCGAATCGGTGGGAACCGTCTTGCTGGATCCCGACCGGATCAGTCAGGTGCTGTTGAATCTTTACCTCAATGCCGTGGAGGGGATGGCCGAAGGGGGCCGGCTGGCGGTCAGCGCCGGTTGGTCAGAGGACCGCCGGGCAGTGAAGATCAGCGTCGCGGATACCGGTGCGGGCATCGAAGCGGCCCATCTGCCCCAGGTGTTCGACCCCTTTTTCACCACCAAGGGCTCCGGCACCGGCCTTGGGCTGGCCATCGCCCACAATATCATCGAGGCCCACGGCGGCGAGATCCGGGTCGCGAGCCGCCCCGGTCGGGGGACCTGCATGTCCCTCGAGCTGCCCCAGAAAAGAGCATGTCAAGATGGCAAACTGCCCGGGTAACATTCTGGTCGTCGATGACGACATGGCCCACCGCACCATGCTGGTCACCCTTCTGGGCGGCTGGGGCTACGCCACCGCCGAGGCCGATGACGGGGCGCTGGCGGTCAGCGCGGTCGCCGAAACCCCCTATGATCTGGTGCTGATGGATGTGCGGATGGTGAAAATGTCGGGAATCCAGGCCCTGGAGAAGCTCAAAACCGTCAACCCGGCCGTACCGGTGATCATCATGACCGCCTATTCCTCGGTGGAATCCGCGGTGGAGGCCCTTAAGAAAGGCGCCTATGACTATCTCACCAAACCGCTTGATTTCGACACCCTGCGCCTGACCCTGGAGCGTGCCCTGGAGCACGTGCGGCTGAAAGGCGAAAACCGCCGCCTGCGCGAAAAGCTCGGCCAGCGCTTCGACCGGGGTCGGATCATCGGCCGCAGCCCGGTCATGCTGAACCTGCTGGAGACCGTCGAGCGGGTAGCGGGATCGGAGGCCACCGTTCTCCTCTGGGGCGAATCGGGGACGGGCAAGGAATTGATCGCTGGCGCCATTCACCACAACAGCCCCCGGCGCCGCAGCCCCTTCGTGCGCATCAACTGCGCCGCGATTCCCGAAACCTTGTTCGAGTCCGAGGTCTTCGGGCACGAAAAGGGGGCCTTTACCGGCGCCGAGCGCCGCAAGGAGGGGTTTTTCGCCCAGGCCGACGGGGGGACGCTTTTTCTGGACGAGGTCAGCGAGCTGCCGCTGACGATGCAGGTCAAGCTGCTGCGGGCCCTTCAGGAGCGGGAGTTCAGACGGGTGGGCGGCGAGGAGTTGATCAAGGTCGACGTGCGCGTCATCGCGGCCACCAACCAGGGCCTGCTCGAGAGGGTCCGGAGCGGCCGTTTCCGGGAGGACCTCTTCTACCGGCTCAATGTGGTCAGCCTGACGGTCCCGCCGTTGCGCGACCGGCGCGAGGATATCGCGCTGCTGGTGAACCATTTTCTGGAGCAGTTTTCCGCTAAGAACGAAAAGGATATCAAGGGCTTAACTCCCCGGGCAATGGGCCTGGCGATGAAGTACGGCTGGCCGGGCAACGTGCGCGAGCTGATGAATGCCGTCGAAAGGGGTGTGGTGCTGGCGCGCGGGGCCTATTTGGAAGCCGAAGACCTTCAGCTGCCCCCCTCGGCAGCCGCTGCAGCGGGCCCGGCGCCGTCGCTGGAGGCCGAGCTGCCACTTGACCAGGTTGAAAAGGCGACTATTTTAAGGACGCTCGCGGCGGTTGGCAACAACAAGAGCGAAGCCGCGCGCCGGTTGGGGATCACCCGCAAAACCCTTCGCAAGAAGCTCAAAGTCTACGGCGTGATGCCCTGAGCGCTTTCAGACCACTATCCCCCTGAAAGAGAGGACCCCTCCATGAGCTCACCTGCAGCGCACGTGGTTCAGTGTCCGGCATGTGGTGCCAAAAACAAGATTCCGGCCGAAAAGGCCGGCCAGGCCGCCCGTTGCGGCCGCTGCAAGGCCTCGCTGGCGGCAGCCGGCACCGAAACCGGCGGTGTGGTGATCCGCTGCAGCCACTGCCGCACCAAAAACCGGTTGCCCCCCCGGGCGTCGGGCGGGGGGCGTTGCGGCAAATGCGGCACCGCCCTGGCCACCAGCGGGGTGTTTGACGGGCGGCCGCTGGAGGTCAGCGACGGGGATTTCGATGGCCAGGTGATGCACTCGCCGCTGCCGGTGCTGGTGGAGGTGTACGCGCCCTGGTGCGGCCCCTGCCAGATGGTGGCCCCCGTCATGGACGAACTGGCCGCCGGCTGGCGCGGCCGCGGGCGTGTGTGCAAGCTCAATATGGACGCCAACCCCGCTACCGCGGCGCGTTTCCAGGTGCGCAGCGTGCCCTCGTTTCTGATCTTCGACAACGGCCAGCTCAAGGAAAACCTGGTGGGGGCGCTGCCCAAGCAGCATCTGATCCAAAAAATGACCCCCTACTTTTACTAGTTGCTCGCGCTGAAAGGAACAGGGCGCTTTGATGACAAGAGAGAACGCGGTCGCGCGGCTGGCGGCGGAGATCATGCGGGTTTTGGATGAAGGCTTCGATCTCGGTTCGGAGGCCTGGCACTTCATCCAATCGACGTTTCCCGATAAGTCGGCGGCCGAATTGGCGGAGTTGATGGCCGCGGGTGAGGACCTCGAAGCCGGCCCTCTGATGGAGCTGCTCTTTTTTCCGGACGAAGATCTGCAGGTCCGCCTGGAGGGGCTGCTGTCGTCGTTGGCGCTGCAGCCCCGGGAGCAAGGGGTGCTGGTCGCGCTCCTGGCGGATTATGGGCCCGTCGCCCGGATCACCTGCGCGGGGTGGGGAGCCGAGGCTGTCCGCTTTGCCATGCCCGCCGAAGCGCTGCCGCTTTTTGTGGAGCGCCTGAAGATCGGCCATCGGCTGGCAGCGCCGGTTGTGGAGGCCATCACCCGGCGGGTGGCCGCAGCCGATGGCGACCGCCTGCGGGTCAAACTGCGCAACGCCCGCATCCCCTTTTCGCCGGCGCAGGTCGCCTTCATCTGTGAGCTGTTGGCACGGCTTCCCAAGGGAGACCGGGACCTCCTGGAAATCGCGGATTTTGTCTTGACCCTGATGGATGAGCTGCACCCCGATGGAGACATTCAGGGGGGCCTGCTGGCGAAAAAAAAATTCTACTTTCAAAATTTGCAGCGGGCCCGCCAGATGGCTGCCATGGTCCACGGCCGCAACATGGAAACCCTGATGCTCCAGGGGGTTCGCATGCCCTATGTCGACCAAAACGATGCGCTTCGCAAGATGCACTTGATCGATCGGATCTGTATTGCGCTTTTGGGCCGCAGCGTGTATTTCGAACGGGTCTGCGGCAGTTCTCAGGAGGCGGTTTTTGTGGATGGAAGCGACATCGCCCTGCTGAACCGGCTCCTGCTTTAATGGCCTTCGGCGGCCATGGCCGCCCCAAAAATTCGCGCCCGCAGAAATTCATCCACGTCAAACCCTGATACCAAGCGAGAGAGCAGATGAGGTTTTCACCCCTGAAAGTGATCATGGGCTTGCTGCTGGGACTGGCCGCGACGACGGCGGCCTTCGCCGCCGAGGCGGTCGGTACGGCGCCGGCAGCCGGCCAGGAGGCGCTGCTGCAGCGGGTAATCGAAGGGATCGAGCAGCGCTACGCCGTCCCCGGTTTCAGCGCCGATTTCACCCAGTCCTCGACCATCAAGGCCCTGGATCTGACCGACACGGCCTCGGGGCGCGCGATGTTCATGCATCCCGCCAAGATGCGCTGGGAGTACGATCAACCGGAGAAGAAGATCTACATCTCCGACGGCACCACCCTGTGGGTCCACAGCCCGGATCAAAACCAGGTGATGGTGGGGCGCGCACCGGAGTTTTTCAAGGGCGGCCAGGGGGCCAGCTTTCTGTCGGACATCCAGAGCTTGCGCAAGCAGTTCGTGATCGCCCTCGCCCCCCAGCAGACCAAAGGCACCCATACCCTCAAGCT
>JAJDNY010000064.1 GCA_022340425.1 Desulfobacteraceae bacterium
GCCACCGTGCTGATCACCCAGGTCAGGTTGGCGAAATAATTGAGCACCAGGGCGCGCGCCACCCCCCAGTCGCCGCTGCTGAAACGGGCGTGGTTGACGGCAAAGCTTTCGTCGGTAACCCCGTAGGCAAACAGGAGGAGCTTCTTGCGGGAGGCGGTCTTGAGAAAAACCGAGAGGGAGGAACTCATCAGCAGGTGGCGCAGGTTGACCGTGAAGGTGGTCAGGATGATCGCCGCCGGCGCGGCCCCGTTGGCCATCATGGAAACGGCGATGAACTGGGAGCTGCCGGCAAACACCAGTACCGACATCAACGCCACCGCGGCCGGTGAAAGACCGGCCTTTTGGGCCAGCACCCCAAAGGCCAGGCCGATGGGGATATACCCCATGGAGATCGGCCAGGCGGCGCGCACACCGGCGCGAAGGGCTTTGGCGCGG
The DNA here is from genome assembly GCA_022340425.1 of Desulfobacteraceae bacterium. Lineage (NCBI taxonomy): Bacteria > Pseudomonadati > Thermodesulfobacteriota > Desulfobacteria > Desulfobacterales > Desulfobacteraceae > Desulfobacteraceae bacterium. The sequence goes on from JAJDNY010000064.1 coordinate 436, forward strand.
GGATCGGGTTTATTTGTCGCAACAGCCATGGCCAGGGTGGGGACTGCGCTGAGTCGCCTTTGGGGCGGGCTGGGGTTTCAGGTCACGGCGGCTTGCATACCTCAGGATGGTCCGGGAGACAAGCCCAATTTGACCGCGGCGGGGAAAGTCCGATTTCGACCTTCGGGCTGCGTCTCCAAGTCCCTGGTTCCTCAAATTTGCCGAAGGCAAAAAAACAATTGACAAACTCGCTCTTAATCTATATTTTTCTTTGTTCCGTTAATGAGCTTAGACAATTTTGTTCCGAGCCCCCATCTGGTCTCCGCCTCCAAATGGGGGGTTTTTTTTATGGGATCCGACCTCGTCAACAGGAGAGAGTTCCGCGCACAAGGGATATCAAAATGAAAACCGAAATTCACAAAGTCAGAAACATCGGCATCAGTGCCCATATCGACTCGGGTAAAACCACCCTGACCGAGCGTATTCTCTATTACACCAACCGCATCCACACCATTCACGACGTCAAGGGCAAGGACGGCGTCGGTGCCACCATGGATTCCATGGAGTTGGAAAAGGAGCGGGGCATCACCATCGCCTCGGCCGCCACCTACTGTGAATGGCGGGGCCACGAGATCAACATCATCGACACGCCGGGGCACGTGGATTTCACCATCGAGGTGGAACGCTCCCTGCGGGTTTTGGACGGCGCCATTCTGGTGCTCTGCGCGGTGGGCGGGGTCCAGTCCCAATCCATCACCGTCGACCAGCAAATGAAGCGCTACAAAGTGCCGTGCATCGCGTTTGTCAACAAATGCGACCGCAGCGGGGCCAATCCGGCGCGCGTCACTCAACAGCTGCGCCAGAAGCTCGGCCACAATGCCGTGGCGATGCAGTTGCCCATCGGCCTGGAAGCCGACCTCGAGGGGGTCGTGGACCTGATCGAGATGAAGGCGCTCTACTTCGACGGCCCCAACGGCGAGACCGTGCGCACCGAGGAAATCCCGGCCCAGCTGCGGGAACAGGCCCGGGAGGCCCGGGAAGCCCTGGTGGATGCCGCCTCGATGTTCTCCGACGAACTGATGGAGGCCGCCCTGGAAGAGGCGGTCACTCCCGCGCTTCTCGTTGCGGCCGTCCGCAAGGGGGTTCAGACCCGTGAAATTACGCCGGTTTTCATGGGCTCCGCTTACAAGAACAAGGCCGTTCAGCCGCTGCTGGACGCGGTCACCCGGTATCTGCCCTGCCCGATGGACGTTCAAAACGAGGCCCTCGACACGGGAAAAGACGAGACCCCTGTGACGTTGAGCAACAACCCCGGCGATCCCGTTGTCGCTCTGGCCTTCAAGCTGGAGGACGGTCAATACGGCCAGCTGACCTATATCCGCGTTTACCAGGGCATGCTCGCCAAGGGCGCCAGCGTGGTCAATGCGCGCACCGGCAAAAAACTCAAGATCGGTCGTCTGGTGAGGATGCATGCCAATCAGATGGAGGACATCGAGACCATTCCGGCGGGCTATATCGGCGCCCTTTTCGGGGTGGACTGCGCCTCCGGGGACACCTTCACCGCGCCCGGGCTGAACCTCTCGATGACCTCGATGTTCGTGCCCAGCCCGGTCATCTCGCTGGCCATCGTACCCAAGGACAACAAGAGCCAGATCAACATGTCCAAAGCCCTCAACCGCTTCAGCAAGGAGGACCCCACCTTCCGGGCGTTCGTGGACGAGGAAACCAATGAAACCATCATCGAGGGCATGGGCGAACTTCATCTGGATGTCTATGTGGAACGCATGCGGCGCGAGTACAAGGCCGAAGTCACCACCGGTCAGCCGCGGGTGGCCTACCGCGAGACCATCACCCGGCGGGCGGAATTCAACTACACCCACAAAAAACAGACCGGCGGCTCCGGACAGTACGGCCGGATCGCCGGCTATCTGGAGCCTTTCGCCGATGAGGATTTCGTTTTCGAGAACATGGTGACCGGCGGCGCCATCCCCACCCAGTTCATCCCGGCCTGCGAAAAGGGCTTCAGGGGCTGTATGGCAAAGGGGCCCAAAATGGAATTTCCGGTGACCGGCGTCAAGGTGGTCATCAACGACGGCGCCTCACACTCGGTGGACTCCTCCGAAATGGCCTTCCAGGCGGCGGCCCGCGGGGCTTTCCAGGATGCCTACGCCAAGGCCCAGCCGGTGATCTTGGAACCCATCATGAAAGTGGTGGTGGAAAGCCCCACCGAATTCCAGGGAGGCGTCATGGGTTCTCTCAACCAGCGCCGGGGCATGATCGTCGGCGCCCAGGACGAGGGGCCGATGTGCGTGATCGAGGCCCAGGTGCCCCTTTCGGAAATGTTCGGCTATTCCACGGTCCTGAGGTCCTCCACCCAGGGCAAGGCCCAGTTCACGATGGAATTCTCGACCTACCGCCAGGTGCCGCAGTCGATCACCGAAGAACTGGTCAAAAAGGCCTCCGAAAACAAGAAAAACGTCGCCTGACCGGAGATGGACAGTTTCGGAATTTATCGCCGCTCTGACACCACTAACCCTCCGCGGCCCGGAGCCGTTTCGCCGGGCCGGGGGATGGTTGTCTACATAAAGGAAAGGAGCTTCAACATGCTCAAAAGGGATCTCATCCTCCGCAACCCCCTGCGCCTGATGGGTCATGAAACCGACGACATCCTGCCGCCGGGCGGATTCGGTGCCGTGCTGGCCCGCGCCGGCGTCGGCAAAACGGCCCTGCTGGTACAATTGGCCCTCAACAGCGTGCTGCGCGGCCGCAACGTGCTGCACATCAGCCTGCGCGACCCCGTCAAAAAGGTCTGCCTGTGGTATGAGGAGGTTTTCCGGAACATCGCCACCCATTACAAGGTCAGCCAGATGGACCAGCTCTGGGAGGCCATTTTGCCCTACCGCTTCATCATGACCTTCAATGCCGAGGATTTCAGCGTGGCCAAACTGGAGCAGCGCATCGCGGACCTGACCGAACAGGACATTTTCCTGCCGCAAATGGTGCTTTTCGACGGCTATCCCTTTGAAGGCGCGGTTTTTGAGCCGCTGGCGGAGCTGAAAAACCTGGCCCGCGCCAACGGTTACCTCACCTGGTTTTCGGTACGCACCCACCGCCATGACCAACCGGCGCCCGATGGCCTGCCCCCCGTCTTCAGCCCGGTGGAGAGCCTTTTTGATGTCGCTATTCAGCTGCAGCCGCAAAACGACGGCGTGTACATCCAGGCGCTCAAGGGCGGCAGTCCCGGGGACCAGGCCCCAAAGCTGTTTCTGGACCCGGCCACCATGCTGATCCAGGACGCGGCCTGATCGTAGCACAACGGTGCAGGGGGGGCGGGGGATTTTTTTCGGACCTATTTTTGTTCTTCGCCCCTTAAGGTCCCCGCCCGCCCCACTTCTGCGCCTCGGCCCAATGCCGGCGGGAGCGGTTTGTGATCGGAACCATCGTCAACACACTGGCCATCGTCGCCGGCAGCATCCTCGGCCTGCTGTGCCGGGGGGGCATCCCGCAGGCTTACAACCAGACCGTGATGCAGGCCATCGGCCTGGCGGTGATCCTGATTGGTTTCAAAAGCGCGCTGAAAGCCGACGACCTGCTGCTGGTGATTTTCAGCCTGACCATCGGCAGCGTGCTCGGTGAGGGGCTCAAAATCGAAGCTCGCCTGGAGCGGCTCGGGCAATGGCTGCAGCGGCGCATGGCGCTGGCAGGCGACGGGATCGCCAAGGGGTTTGTGAGCGCCAGCCTCCTTTTTTGCGTCGGTTCGATGGCCATCGTGGGGTCCCTGGAAAGCGGACTCACCGGCAATCACCAAACCCTTTTCGCCAAATCCGTTCTCGACGGCATCACCGCCATCATTTTCGCCTCGGCCCTGGGCATCGGCGTGATCTTTTCGGCCGCGGCCGTTTTTCTCTACCAGGGGCTGATCACCCTGACCGCCTCCTTCATCAGAGAATTCCTGGTGCCCCCGGCCATCGACCAAATGACGGCCGTGGGCGGGGTGCTGATCATCGCCATCGGGATCAACATTCTGGAAATCAAGCGGATACGGGTGGGGAATATGCTGCCGGCAATTTTTCTGCCGTTGGTCTATTTCATTCTCAGGCAGCTGTGGGCATAAAGGTCGCCAGACCGGGTGGGCAGGCCCGAGGGGCCTGCTGCGGGATGTCCCGGGGTCTTTGGCCTTCGAAGGTTTGGCCTATCGGCGGGGAGTTCAGGTAGACTCCCGCGGGTTTATTTGATCCAGGAAAACACGGCAGTTCCCAGCACCAGCAGGATGATGCCCGCCATGCGGTATGTCTGATCGTCGGCCTGCTGCAGATACCATCGCCGGATCTTTACGAAAAGCCCCCGCGGGTTGACGAAGAGCAGGAGGCCCTTGGCCACCGCCAATCCCGCCAGGAGCACCACGAACCAAAAATTCTGGCTGGCGCCGGCCGAGAGCAGCAGCAGCACCCCCACCCCAAAGGCCAAGGCGCCGAAAATTTGGGGGCTCATGTTTTCCAGCAGGGTGGCCAAAAATTTGCGGCAGGCGGTAGTGTAGAGTACCAGGCAAACCCCCGATGCAATCCAGAACAAGCTGATGACCATCAGAACCCATTTCATCGTGCTGTCTCCTCTGGGTAAAAGTTCCCGGTTTCGCGGCGCGCCGCGTTTCCAACTTATCAGCCGGCCACATCTTCCCGCCAGCAGAGCTCCACGGTCAGACCGCCGAGCGGCCCGCTCAGCGGGACAGCGACCACCGCCACCCCGGATGTTTGGCCGGGTAGAGGCCCCTGCCCCATCACCACCGCATCCGGCCGGACATCGATCCGGGGCGATACATCCGCAAGTTTTTGCGCCGCCTGGCCTGAGACCATGTTGACGATCTCCCCGACGGCATCCTGGATGTCCCGGTTCACCTCCTGCAAGTCCTCCCCCAGCATGCGGGAGACGATCTGAAGCACGCAGCCGCGCTGGAAGCTCAGGGCAGCGCTGCCGCTCACGCCCCCCGAGAGCAGGATAACCCCTGTGACCTCCCCGCTGGGCGCGGGGTCGGTTTTCAGGCGCGGCTTCTGAACCGTGAATTGCGCGCCGCCGAGGGTGGCCAGCACGTGGCAGGTGGCGTCGATCAGGATGTTGATGATGGTGGCCTGCATGCGTGCCGAAATTCCTGTGGATCTTCCCGGGAAGCCGGGCGAAGCCGGCCGATCGCCACCAAAGATAGGGAGAACGCCCCCAAAGGCCTGCCACCGTCTATCGAGCAGCCGGCTGCAAAATAGCCAAAACCCATCAAGGGTGTCAAGGAAATAGCCGGCCACCCCCGTTTCCGGCCGCAAGAGACGCTAAAGTTGCGCCGTCTGTCTGCCGAAGACAAACCGCAACCGGCGCCTTCAGCAGCCCGGAAGCTCGGCCGCCGGCTGTTGCGGCAGTATCACGGATAACGCCCGGACCGCTTACGCCGCGGCATCGGCCATGCCCATGCCGCCGGCGGCCGGGAGCGCTTCAAAAAAATAACCTTTACAAACCAGCGGGCTTCCCCTATGCTAGTTCGGGTTTGTCTCAGGGTCGGTCCCCGTTTTGCCTGGGGGCCGCCCCCGGGTTTCGGGCCTGCGCCCCGGCCGGAGCTTGCCGGGGGTGCCGCCAGGTGCCCGTTTTTCCTGCCTGATACGCGTCTCGCCAGTGCGGACAACCGGCGAGGGATAACCATCATCCGATAAAAGAAAACAGAGCGTGAACGCCCTAAACCGCATCCAGTTTGAAAAACCCGATCTGGCCGCCCTGACCCAGAGCGCCACCGTGGTGGATATGCATTTCCACACCCGCTACTCCGATGGCCTCAACAGCGTGGCTGCCGTTGCCCAGCGAGCCCAGAAACTCGGTATCGGGATTGCCATCACCGACCACAACGCCATCCAGGGCGCCGTTGAGATCAGCCGCTACTGGAACCTGCTCACCATCCCGGGCATCGAAATAACCTCCCGTGAAGGCACCCACCTCCTGGTCTATTTCTACGATATCAAAAGTCTCAAGCGCTTCTACACCCGGGACGTGCAGCCATTCATGGGACCGGAGGTGATGAGCGCCATCAGTCTGGGCATGGAGGAGATCATCCGGCGCGCCCGCGCCTTCAAGACCGTGATCATCTTTCCGCACCCATACTGTGCCGTCTATACGGGCATCTGCAACCTCCAGTTCCCCCCCGAACGGCGCCAGCACCTCCTGGATCTGGTGGACGGCGTCGAGGTGATCAACTCCGAGAACCTCAACAAATGGAACCTGCGCTGCGCGTTGTTGGGCTTCAACCTCAGCAAGGCCATTACCGGCGGCAGCGACGGCCACACCCTCTACCACATGGGCCGGGTCGTCAGCTACGCCCCGGGACGCAAAAACCGCAAAACGTTTCTGGATGCGGTGCGCAACGGCGAAAACAAGATTGTCGGCAAGGAAATTGACCTGTTGCGCAAGATGACCTCCAACGGCCTGAAGTTCAAGACCAACTTTCGAAATTGCCCGGACCTGCTCGAACGAAATTTCAAATACAGCTGCATGGCCATCAATTCCCGCTCGAAACGCCTGAAAGCCTGTATCCTGCGCTCCCTGAACGAAAAGATCCGCAAAAGACGCGAAAAAATCGCACCGTATCCGGCCCACTGAGGACGCGCGGTTCCGCACACGGCGCCGTCGCCCCCCGGTTGCGCCGCCCGTCGGGCAAACCCTGGGAGAAACCCCGCGGGCGCCGGGCGCGCCCTGCACCGTTTCCGCTATCAGGCCGGCCCTTCAGGGGCCAGGTCGCGGCGCGGGTCCTCGCCGGAGAGTCTGCAGGTCGCCGCAGTGCAGAATTGGGTGATCTCAAGCGAGGCGCTCTGATGATCGCGGCCCAGATAGAAATTGAGCCATGAGGAGGTGCGGTTGAGCTCCCACATGCGCGGCGGCACGCATTCGCTGGCCATTTGCTGGGCCTGCCCGACCGAAACCCAGCGGTTGAAAGCCCGATACCAGACGCAGCGTCGCTCCGGCCGCACCTCGCACATGCTGCCGCGACTGCCGCCGCAGGCCCCGTTGCGGGTGTGTTTGGGGCACTGGGATTCGGGGCACAGAAAGGCCACGTGCTGAATCGCGCAATCCCCGCAGCGCTGGCAGCCCAGAAACACCTTTTTGAGCGGGTCTTCGGTCAGGTGCATCAGCAGTCGCCCGATGCGCCGGCGATCCAGCTGGCGGCAAACCGACATCATCAGGCCCGACCAGGGGGCGTCGCGGGTGAACAGCAGCCGGTGCATCTTCGCCAGGCAATGAAAAAGGGCTTTGTCCACAGCCGGCAGATGGCTGGCCGCGCCCAGCGGTTTGGCCACCGGCGATTCGCCGGGAGTTGGGCGGGAGTAGACGTAAAATCCTTTTGGGATGGGGTAGTCGAATTCGGATAAAAACTCCTGCCAGCGGTCTTCCAGGGCCGCCATCCGGTCCAGGACGCCCGCCACCGTCTCAAAGCTTCGATGAATGCCACCGATATGGATTCCGCGATAGCCCAGCCCCTTTAAAACCACCCCCAGCCGCGCGGCCCGCTCGACGGCGGCACGCCGCCCCGCGGCCTTGTCCTGCCATTCGGCGCGTACCTCACCCAGCAGTCGGTCGGACACAACGGCACCCGGCACGCGCCCCTGGTTCATGATCCGAGCGGCTCCCGGCGAAAGCACGTAAAGCGAGGCTAGGGTCGGGCAGCTGATACCATGGCGTTCCTGAATGCGCAGCAACTCGGCAAACTTGCGGGCATCATAGCCCAGCTGGGTGATCAGAAACTGGGCGCCGGCCCCGACCTTCTTGCACATTTTGGCGTATTGGGCGTAGGTCTCGCCCTCCGTCTGTTTGAAGGGGGAGACCGCACAGCCGACAAAGTATTCCTCAGGATCACCGGAAGCCTGGTTGCGTTCGCTGAGCATGGCGAGCATGCAGGTGAGGTTGACCGAATCCAGATCGAAGACCGGGGCCCCCTGGCCACCGAAGCCCTTGCCGGAATAATCGCCGGTCAAGGCCAGGATGTTTTTAATCCCCATCATGGCCAGCTGCAAGGCGCGGCTTTCCATCCCCACCCGGTTCATGTCCCGGCAGGTGAAATGGACGATGACATCCATGCCCAGGCTGAAGATCTGGTGCCCTAATGCGTCCGGGCTGAGGGAAGGATTGCCGCCGGGGTTGTCGGTAATCGAAACCGCCGAAATGCGGCCGTCTGCAAACGCATCCCTGGCAATGCCCATGACGGTGTCCACACTGCGCCCCCGGGATTCGGTCCCGGGGACAAGCTCCAGGGTCACGACAAAACGCGTCGGGTCGGCGATGTCGTCCCTAAAAATCCTCAGCATCGGCTCCTCCCATCGGGGTCGACCGCGGGTCCGCGCAGGTCCCGGCAGGCCTTCCGCAGCTCACTCCCAAATAGCCCCCATGTCGAATTTATATTGTAAGTTTAACGCGCCCGGCCTTTAAAATACAAGCAGGATGTGACACTGATTTTCCAGGAGCCCCAAACGCCTGGCGGGGTCCTTTTGAGGTCCCGTTAAACGGTCAAAAGGACGGCCGCGGCCCCAAGCCGGTGCGCAAAAAAAAGCCCGGGAGCAGAAGTCCCGGGCACAGCGTAACAGGCATTGCCAACCCCCCGGCAAACCGGGAGTTGAAAAATCAGCGCACCTCACCCTAGCATCGCGGCGGCCACCTCCCAGCCGGTGGGCGCATGCCGGTTGTCGAAGGCCCCGGTCAATCGGGGAACTTGAGGGAAACCTTTTCCCCGCCATCCTCGGATTTGAAGGAGATCTTGACCTCCAGGCTGCTGTCGCGGATTCCAAGCGCCAGTGGGGTCTTCCCCTTTTGGGTTTCAATGTGGGTGATTTCTCTCAAGGCCCCGAAAATTTTTTCACCGATGGCTTTTCCCGGAGACGGCAGTTCCGCGGTGCGGTACTTTGCGCTGACCTTGACATCCCCCTGGGGGGTGCGGGAAATGGTGATTTTCTTGGCCCCGTTGTTGACCCCGTGCAAAGCCGCCAAGGCCACCCATTTCAAGGCGCCCTCCTCCTGATCGGCCTCGTTGCGAACTTCCGACATTTCCTTCAAGGGGTCGGTGCTGGCGTAACAGTCGCACAGTTCCTGAACCTTGAGGTGCAGATTTCTTTTTTCCTTCATGTGACCCTCCTTTCACTGCCGTACAATCCGGCGCTGGCATCCCCTCAAGCTGAGGACGACCATCTGCAGATGCCAAAGATTTTGATGTGAAGACTGATCTGTAGAATTGTACTTCAGAAGAGTAAAACAGATTTGGCTATGTTCAAGCGGCTTGCCACTTTTTGACTCCGCAACCCAGTGCGCGTGGTATCCCGGGACGGGGTGCGCACGCCATGGGCAGCGCCCGTTTTAGTGCTGCGCCCGCGATGGCGCAAGGGGTTAGAACGGTTCGGGCAGGGATTCGGGGCACATTTTGAATTCGGATGGGATGGGCCGGCAGCGGCGAACTGCACAGCGCAAAACGACAGGCTGTGGGGAAGACGAGGCCATGAGCCTCAAATACCCTGCCGGCAGGGCACCCGGCGGCCGCTTAACCCGGGAGACGGCAGGCGCCCGGCGGTTTAAAAGTCCACGCCGGTCTCGACCTCACCAGGGCCACCGTCAGGGTCTTCAACGCCCAGCAGGGATATTATTTTTTGACGAATGGTCTCTGGGGTAAAGGGTTTTTTTACGTAGTCGGCGGCCCCTTGGGCCAGAAACGCTTTGACCTTTTCGCGGCTGCCTTCGGTGGTGACCACCAGCACCGGGATGGCTCGCAAAATGTCATCCTTTTTCATTTCCTGGAGCAGTTCCATCCCGTTCATTTCCGGCATGTTGTAGTCCGTAATGACCAGATCCATCCACTCCGTCTGCAGCAGATTCAAGGCCTCCCGCCCGTTGACGGCTTCAAAGAAATGGGCGTTGGCGAAACCCGAGGCCTTGATGGTTTTGATGATCACCGTGCGCATGGGCAATGAATCATCCACGATCATGACGTTCACAGACATACTCCCTCCTTACCCCGTGAACCTTCAGCCAGGGTCTGGTCTTGCAAAAAAACCAGCGACGGCCGAAGACTGCCGCGCCCGTTTACCCCAGGATCTTGGCCAGTTTCTCGGTGATCACCTCTTCGGTGAATGGCTTGACCACATAGTTGGAGACCCCGGCCTGGACCGCCTCGATGATGTTCTGCTTCTGTGCTTCGGCGGTCACCATCAAAAAAGGCAAGTCTTTGAAAGCGGTGTTGGCACGAACCGCTTTGAGGAATTCGATGCCTGTCATTTTGGGCATGTTCCAGTCGGAAATGACCAGATCGACTTTTTCCTTCTCCAGCACTTTGAGGGCGTTGCTGCCATCATCGGCCTCGATGATATCGGTAAACCCGATTTTTTTGAGGATATTCTTCAATATCCGTCGCATTGTGGCAAAATCGTCCACGATTAAAATCTTGATTGTCGTATCCATCCATTCGATCCTTTTGCGCCAAGAAAACGTCTGTTGCCGCCGGCCGGGGCCTATAGCTGGGATGGCTTCGCCGCCGGTGCATGTCGATCCAGCGGGGCCGGCATCAGGACTCCAAACAGACCTCGAGGGTAAACCGCCCCGCCTCCGTTTGAAAGGGAATCGCGATGATAGGGCCGCGGGTGATGTGGCTGATGCGATGATTTTTGCCGGTAATCACCGAGGGAATCGCGCCGTTGAAGAGCCGACCGGCTTGCTCCAACTCACGCCGTGCCTGGCCGGAAATCATGTTGGTCAACTCCCCCACGGCATCCGTCACATCGCTGTTCAGATCGGTCATTTCTTCGCCGAAGAGGTTGGAGACGATTTTAAGGATGCTGCCCTCATCGAAAGTCACTGAAATGGTGCCGTTGGCCTCGCCGGTCATGCCGATAACGCCGGTCACATCCCCACAGGCCACATCGTCCACCTTAAGATAGGGTTTGCCGGCCCGCGATGAAACGGAAGCCATCGTCTTGAGTACATTGAGGGTTGCGTTGATGATCGGGTTGATGAGCGCTGAATCCATTTTCTGTCCTTGAAACCGCCGCCCTTCAGAAAACCTTGCAGGTCCGCAGACCCGATTTCCGTGTTGGGCCGCTTCTCGAAGCCGCTGCGACGCACATAAATTGACCGGCAAACCCCCGGGACGGCTATAAAGGCTGCCGCGCAGAATACCACCCGAAAGTTATGCATTTTTTCGGGGTATTTTTCGCTTTACTTATGGCTTGAAATTCGATGAACTATTTATCGTCCGCCCCTCATGGCGACTTAATAGCCGCAGCGCCGACCACGGGGGACGATAAAGGCAGCTTTTGAACATCGCTTCCCTGGATTTCTCCCAGGCCAGCGGGCGCAGAGCGCAAAACCTTTTCCCGGAGACGCACCCCATGACCCCTTACGAGCTTTCCAAAACCCTTCACAAGGATCTCTCGCCGGTTGCCCCCCGCCTGTCGGCGGCTCTCAACCGGGCCTTGACCCAGATCGGGGAGGGCTCCCTGCTGGTGGGACTTGGGCCCGGCAGCCATCGAGATGAGGCCGTCACCTTTCAGGAAACCGAGGTGATCGCCCTGCAGCGGGAGGAGCCGGCCGCTCTGATTCTGAAGATATCCCAGGCACTCTCCCTGCTGGAGGCCCACTCGCGCTGGAAGGTGGTGATCGACAAAAAACCATCGCGCCGAAAAGATCGGCTCGAGCTTTTGTATACCATTTCCCGTTCCGGGGATCGCTGTTGAAAGGATCGGCGGCCGGGGCGGGCCAACCCAACAGGGAGACATTCCAATGCAGCCCAAGCGCCTGCCGTTTTGGCCTTGTTTACTGGTGCTGGTGCTCTCCGCCTGCGTTTCTCTCAAGGGCCGGGTGCCCGATGGCGTCGTGGATTACCGCGACCTGCGCCGTCAGGACCTGATTGCCAAGCTAAACACGCTTCAAGCGCGGCTGGACAGTACTGAGAAAAGCCGACGCAAGTGCTCCCTGGCCTACGGCGCTCTCCAACGCCAATTCCAGGAACTCCAGGCGCAAAATCGCAGCAACGCCCTTCGCATCAAGGCCCTGGAGTCGGAGTTGGCGGAGATCAATTTTGCCTTTGAAATACTGCGCAAGGAGCAAAAACCGGGAGGGTAGGGGTCGCGACAAGAAATAATTCCACAATATGGCGAAGGATTTTGGTTCGTCATCAAGGCACATCCGTTGGCGCATATCGAGATATGTGCCGGCGGATGTAACGACGAGGACGGGCCAAAAGACAAGCAAGATGTGGAATTATTTTTTGCCGAGGCCCTGAAAGAAGGGGTGGGCGGTTTCCGGGTCGAGCCCGGTGGATGGCGAGAACCGACGCCGGCAGGCGCTATCGGCGGCGTCGGATTGGGGCGGGGCACTGCCGGCACGCTGGCGCGGGGCGAATTCAAAGTTCCTTTCTCATCCCGGCCGCCATGCCCCCGGCCGGGTCGGTGGCCGGCAATTCCAGGATCGGCAAGGACTTTCGGCCTATGGCCGCTTTGGCACAGATCAAACCCCGCGCCGGGTGTGTCACCCGAAAACCCTATTGGCCGGCATTTATCCTGTCCCGCAATTTGCCCGAGCACTTGAAACCGACGACTTTGCGCGGCGGCAGGATCATTTCATCCCCGGTTGCCGGGTTTCGCCCTCGGCGCGCCTTTTTTTCATGAACACAGAATTTGCCGAATCCGCTGATCAACACGTCTTCCCCTTTGCCCAGGGCGGATTTGATCAACTCCAGGAGCGACTCGACCGCATCGATGGTCTTCTGTCTTGAAAACCCGAAGCTCTCCTGAATAGAATCGACAATGTCGTGCTTGGTCAAGGCCATAAGGCGTTTCCTCCACAATGCTCAGGGTTGGCGGATGAGGCGCTTTTTTTCAGATTTGAGTGCATCGCATAATATTCCCAATTAATCAAGTCCTTTGGAACCAATCGACTCCAAATTCACAGAAGAACACGCACCAGCCGCTTTGCCCGAGGCAAGCCGCCGACCAGTGGTGAAGACGCCCCCTCGCAATCATAGGGCGCGCCGGCCTTGACGGTTCATTGCCGCTGCCGCATCGCGGACGGTCCCGGAAATCAGGGCCCGGGAATGCTGCGGTGGTTCAAAAGCCCTCGGAAAATCGGGGGAGGAGGTTGCCGCAAGATTGGAGGTGCTCTAAACGGCCGGGCAGAGCGCATGGGGCCGGTTGCAGGCTGCGGCAGCGTCTGCATCAAACAAATGACCGCAGCACACCGGCTGCAGCCGCGGCGCTTCCCACCGCAAGGGTGACCTTGGCCGCCAATCGAGGAAGAGGACCGGCCTCCGGCGCAACGCCTGGATGCTGGCGCCAACTGCGCCAGCGCTTCGTGAGGTGGTAGCCCAGATTGATGCAGCGCTGCAACACCAGCCCGCCATAACAGCCCGCGCCGGCTAACGCACCCAGAACGATGCCCACGATCAAAAGCACCAGAACGACGCCGGCAAACTGCAGCGCCGAAAGGCCACCGCCCAGCGCCCCATTGCCGGCATGCACAAGGGTCAGCATCAAGTCGGAAAACATGCTGAAGCCCAGACATGTCAATGGAACGCTGGCAAGGGACAGAAAGGCGACCCGGTAAGGCTCCTTGAGCGAAAGGGTCGATATAATGATGCCGGCAGCGGCGGCCAATCCCATAAAGCTCGCCGAATGATGCAGTATCTCCGAAAAGGTTTCCCAGCGCAGGAAAAGAAGGTTGAAGAAAATCAGGCTGAAGAGAATCGTCAGACCAAAAATAAGGCCGGGACTCCAGAAGTTTTCGGCGGTTTGACTACCGTGCATGTCGGGTCTCCGGGCCGCAGCCCCTTTCCAATCCGTTACGGCTCATTTTGCGGGTCAGCGCCGGCTCTGCCCCAAGGGATCCCGGGTGTCTCGGGCCTTGCCGAAACAAGCGCCGGCGTGCAAACCAGCGCCGCAGCACCCGATTTCCGACCGCAATCTTGCGGACGGTGCAGTGACGGCGAATGCCAAAAGAGCGAAGACCTGGTCCAGAGGCGCTTGCGGCTCTGGCGACACCTATCTTTTACGCGCGTTTGCCTTTGGACTGCAAGTAAAATTTTTCGCTGGCGACCAGCGAGCTGGACGCGGGCAACAGACCGATAGCCCTGCAAGGATGAGAGACCGACAACATGACCGGGGCGAGGCACAGCGGCTGGGCGCTACGGCAGAGGTGAGGCCTCCCCCTGCACGACTGGGGGGCGGCCGAAAGGCCTGCCCCCGTCACGGGGGGCAGGTTTCCTTCCATAGTGAAATGCGCCAAACGGCCTGAAACGCCTTCGTCATGCTGGTCGTTTAGAGCAGTTGACCGATTTCGATCCCCAATGCGACGCACTTCTCGCCCTCCATACAGGCGGCCGCATCCCGATCCTCCAAGTAGTGTTGCACACGTTTGCCCTTGTATTCCAAATCCACCACCCAGGCCTTTTTTTCATCGCTCCAGGAGACCGTGGTGTCGATTCCGCAGGCCCCGATTTGGGGATAGATCTCGCGAATTTTGGCGCACAGTTCTTCTTTGTCGTACATGTCCTACCTCCTTGTGCTGTTGGGTTGCTGCACGTCTGCCGCCCCCGCCGGCGGCGGCTCAAGACCGTCGAAGGCCTTTGGTCCGTCGAAAATGGGTGGCAGTGCCATAATATACGTCAGCGCTCTCTTTGAGGGTCTCGCTCAAGGTCGGGTGGGGGTGAATCGAAAGGCCAATGTCGGCCACACTGGCATTCATTTCAATGGCCAACACCGCTTCGGCGATCAACTCCCCCGCACCGGGGCCGGCGATCCCGACGCCCAGCACCCGCTCGGTAAGGGGATCGACCACCAACTTGGTGAGCCCGTCGCTGCGTCCCAGGGTGGCGGCGCGCCCCGAAGCCGCCCAGGGGAAACGGGCGAGCGCGACCTCCAGGCCCTGTTCACGGGCCTGGGTTTCGGTGGTTCCGGCCCAGGCAATTTCCGGGTCGGTGAAAACCACCGCCGGCACCGCCAGCGGCTCGTAAAGGGCCTCACGACCGGCAATGACCTCGGCCGCAACCCGGCCTTCATGGACCGCCTTGTGGGCCAGCATCGGCTCGCCGACCACATCTCCAATGGCAAAAATACGGGCTTCAGCCGTTCGCCGGCGGCGATCCACCAGAATAAAGCCCCGCTCATCGCATACGACCCCGGTATTCTGCAGACCCAGCCCCGCAGTGTCGGGCCGACGGCCGACCGCCACCAGGACCTGGTCGAAAAGACGCACCTGTTCACCGTCCTTCCCGGTTCTCAGGACAGCCTTGAGACCGTTTTTCTGGGCTTTGAGCGCCTGCACGGTCGTGTTTTTGAAAATCGCCTCCAGCCGATCGGAAAGCCGTTTTTCCAAAAGATTGACCAGGTCGCGATCAACTCCCGGCAACAGCTGCGCGGTCATTTCGGCCACCGTCACCTTTGACCCCAACGCCGCGAAGACCGTGCCGAGTTCCAGCCCGATGTAGCCCCCCCCGACCACCAGCAGTTTTTTTGGCACCTGGGCCATTTCAAGGGCGCGGGTGGAATCCAGGATGCGGTCATCGCCGATATCCAGTTGGGCCAGGCGCACCGGCACGGCACCGGTGGCGATGACGGCATGCTCAAAGACCAGCCGCCGGTCGTCGCCACCGCCTGCCCCGCTGACCGCCAGGGTGCGGTTGTCCAGAAAGACGGCGGTGCCTTGAAAGTAAGTGATCCGCCGCTGCCGCACCAGACGCCCAAGACCGTCGGTCAGTCCTGAGACCACCTCGTTTTTCCAATCCCGCAGCCGGTCGATGTTCACCTTGGGTTTTCCGAAACTGATCCCCCAGGCCTCCGCTTCGCCGGCTTCGGCGATCACGCGCGAGACATGCAGCAGTGCTTTGGAGGGTATACACCCGTGGTAAAGGCAGACGCCACCCGGATTTTTCGCGGGATCGATCAGGGTGACCGTCAGGCCGAGATCGGCGGCCATGAAGGCGGCAGCGTACCCGCCGGGGCCGCCGCCGATGACGGCCAGTTGGGTGGTGTCATCGGTCATGACGAATTCTCCGTGTTTCCGCCAAGATGAAGGGTGAAAGGGTGTTTCAGACAGTCGCACACCCATCGCAGGAAGCGCGCCGCATCGGCCCCGTCCACCACCCGGTGGTCGTAGGAGAGCGACAGCGGCAGGATCGTTCGCGGCCGGAATTCGTCGTCTGTCCACCGCGGTGCGGTGGCCGAGCGGCTGACCCCCAGCACCGCCACCTGCGGCCAGAGCACGATGGGGGTAAAACCGGTGCCCCCGATACCCCCCTGATTGGAGATGCTGAAGGTCCCTCCCTCCAGCTCATCCGGTTTGACCTTCCGGCTGCGGGCGCGCTCGGCCAAATCCGTGATGGCCACGGCCAGTTCGGTGATGGACTTGGCGTCGACATCCTGAATCACGGGTACCAGCAGCCCGCGGGGGGTGTCCACCATCACCCCGATGTGGATGTAGTGCTTCAGAATCAGCTGTCCGCTGCCCATGTCGATGCTGGCGTTGAAACGGGGAAAGCGCTTCAGCGCCGCCGCGCAGACCTTGGCCAGGATGGCCGTGACGGTCAGTTTGCCGCCGGCGGCTTCCACCGCCCGTGCGTTTTGTTTCATAAAGGGTTCGAGGCCCGTAATGTCCGCACTGTCGAACTGGGTCACATGGGGAACGGCGTGCCATGCGGTGACGGTAGTCTCGGCGGTGAGGCGCCGCACGGTGGACAGCGTCATGGTTTCAATCCGGCCCCAGCGGCTGAAATCGGGCAGCGGCGGCGGCGCGCCGGGGCCTTCAGCGGCGCGGTCACCGGCCGTGAAACGCGCCTTGACATGGGCCTTGACATCGGCCTCGCTGATCCGACCGCGGGGCCCGCTGCCCTTGACGGCGTGAATGTCAACGCCCAGTTCACGGGCCAGCCGCCGCACCGCAGGAGAGGTGGGCGCCGGGGGGCGATCCGCTTCTTCGGCGGCATCCCCCTTTTCCGTTTCGGCGTCCGCTGCCGGCTGCCGGCCTTTCGAACCCCCGTCCACGGTTTCGGCCGGGGCCCCTTCCCCGGAGGCTTCCGCGGCAGGCTCCAGTTCTTGCGGTTCGCTGCCGACTTCCGCCCCGGACGCCCGCGCATCGGCATCAGGCGTACTTTGGGCCCCCTTTTCAACCGCCGGTGCTTTTTCCCCCGTGCCGCCCTCGGTTTCGACCCGCGCGATAACGTCCCCGACCCTGACCTCGTCGCCGCTCTGGACCAGCAATTCGGTCACTTTGCCGGCCACCGGCGACGGAATTTCAACCACCGCCTTGTCGGTTTCCAGTTCGATGAGCGGGTCGTCCACCGATACCGTGTCCCCGACCGCAACCAGAACGCCCACGACACTGCCGGAAGTCACGTTTTCACCGATTGCCGGTACCTTGATGTCTTCAACCATGCCAGCTCCTTCCGTCAGGCAAACCGCGGACTCGCCTTGCCGGGATCGATCTCGAGTTGCCGGCGGGCCTTTTCAACCACCGCCGGCTTGACCCGTTTTGCACGGGCCAGCGCGCTGAGGCTGGCGAAGGCGATGTGGCGCGCATCGACCTCGAAAAAGTCCCGCAGGGCGCTGCGGTTGTCGCTGCGCCCGTAGCCGTCGGTGCCCAGCAGCACCATCGGCCCGGGCACCCACTTGGCGATGGATCCCGGCAGGGCCTTGAGATAATCCGAGGCCGCTACAAAAACCCCCTTTTCGCCCGCCAGCTGCCTCTCAAGAAAAGAGCGCTTCGGCGTTTCTTCCGGGTGAAGAAAATTCCAGCGCTCGGTTTCGATGGCATCCCAGTAGAGATTCTTGTAGCTGGTGACGCTCCAAACGTCGGCAGCCACCCCGAAGTGGGTTTCGAGAAGCTCCTGGGCCTTTAGGGCTTCGTTGAGAATGGTGCCACTGCCCAAAAGATGCGTCTTCGCCCGCGCGCCTTTGCGAGAGGCTGGACGAAAGCGGTAAATCCCCTTGAGGATGCCCGCTTCCGCCCCCTCGGGCATGGGCGGCATCCGGTAGAACTCATTCATGATGGTCAGATAGTAGATCAGGTTTTCGCCCTCCTCCAGCATCCTGCGCAGCCCTTCACGCACGATGACCGCAATTTCGAAGGCAAACGCCGGGTCGTAGGCCAGCACCGAGGGGCTGGGATAGGCCAGCAGATGGCTGTGGCCGTCCTGGTGCTGGAGCCCCTCCCCCGCGAGCGTGGTGCGCCCGGACGTGGCGCCCAGCAGAAAACCGCGGGCCTGGGCGTCGCCCGCCGCCCAGATCAGGTCGCCGATGCGCTGAAAACCAAACATCGAGTAAAAGGAAAAAAAGGGTACGGTGTTGAGGCCGTGGGTTGCGTAGGCGGTGCCGGCGGCGATAAAGGACGACATGGCGCCCGCTTCGGTGATCCCCTCCTCCAGGATCTGGCCATCCTTGGCCTCCCGGTAGTAGAGGAGGCTTTCTTTGTCCACCGGTTCGTAGACCTGCCCCAGGTGGGAGTAGATGCCCACCTTGCGGAAGAGCGCCTCCATGCCGAAGGTACGGGCCTCGTCCGGTACAATCGGCACGATGTAGGGGCCGATGTCCTTTTCCGCCAGCAGTTTGCCCAGCAGATGCACCATGGCCATCGTGGTGGCGATCTCGCGCTCGCCGCTGCCTTTGAAAAATTCGCTGTAAAGCGACGCTCCCGGCGGCCGAAAAACCGGCACCGACACACTCCGCGCAGGCAGATACCCCCCCAGTTCGCGGCGCCGCTGCTGCAGATATTGCATTTCTTCGCTGTCCGCTGCGGGGCTGTAGAACGGCGCATCGGCAATGGCCGAATCGGGAATGGGGATGCCGAAGCGGCTGCGGAAATGGCGCAGCTCCTGTTCGTTCAGCTTCTTTTGCTGATGGGTGACGTTGCGGCCCTCGCCCGCCTCGCCGAGCCCGTAGCCTTTGATGGTTTTGGCCAGGATCACCGACGGGGCCCCCTTGTGGTTGATCGCGGCCTGGTAGGCGGCGAAAACCTTTTCCGGGTCGTGCCCGCCCCGGCGAAGCCTCTGCAGCTGCTCGTCGGTAAGGTGCCGAACCATCTTCTCCAACTCAGGGTAACGTCCAAAAAAATCGCGCCGGATAAAGTCGCCCGAAGCGGTGGAATACATCTGGTACTGCCCGTCGGGGACCTCCTGCATGCGCTTGGCCAGCAGCCCCTTGTCGTCCCGGGCAAGCAGCGGGTCCCAATCGGCCCCCCAGATGACCTTGATGACATCCCAGCCAGCGCCGCGAAAGGCAGCCTCGAGTTCCTGGATGATCTTGCCGTTGCCGCGCACCGGCCCGTCGAGACGCTGCAGGTTGCAGTTGATCACAAAGATGAGGTTGTCCAGCCGCTCCCGGGAGGCCAGGGTGATCGCCCCTAAAGACTCCGGCTCGTCCAGTTCCCCGTCGCCCAAAAAGGCCCAGACCTTCTGGTCGTCGACCGGTTTGAGCCCGCGGTCTTCCAAATAGCGGTTGAAGCGCGCCTGATAAATGGCCATCAGCGGCGAGAGGCCCATGGAAACGGTGGGAAACTGCCAGAACTCAGGCATCAGGTAGGGGTGGGGATAGGAGGCAAGTCCTCCTCCGGGCTGCAGCTCACGACGGAAATTCTCCAACTGCTTTTCGCTCAGGCGGCCTTCCAGGAAGGCGCGCGCATAGATACCCGGTGCCGCGTGCCCCTGGAAGTACACGATGTCGCCGGGATGCCGCGCGGTTTTGGCGCGAAAGAAATGGTTGAATCCCACCTCGAAGAGCGTGGCGCTGGAGGCGTAGGTCGAGATGTGCCCGCCGATACCGTCCGACTGGCGGTTCGCCCGCACCACCATCGCCATCGCGTTCCAACGGACAATGCTCTTGATGCGCCGCTCGATCTCGCGGCTGCCGGGGAACACCGGCTGACGCGAAACCGGTATGGTATTCAGATAGGGGGTGTTGGCCGTAAAAGGGATCCGCACAGCGCGCTCCCGGGCGCGCACCTGCAACCGTCGCAGCAAGTCCCGAACCCGCTCCGGCCCTTGGCTTTCCAGGACGTAATCCAGCGACTCCAGCCACTCGCGGTTTTCGGCGTCGACTTCATCGGGCTCGGGGCGGTGGTCGCGGGTTTTCATCGTGTCGATCCCCCAATCAGCGCTGCCGGCCAGAGCCCCCCAGCCCGCAGCAATCTGGTGAAGAAATTTGATAAAGCAGTAAAAGGTCGAAAACCGTCAAATTTCGGCCGTGACGCCTGGCCGACCTACCTGGAGGGTGGCACCTGCCGTTCGGCCAGGCAGAAAAGTTATGGTTGCGCCAGACCAAAGGCAAGTCCTGACCCGCACGGCGGGAGGTTTGCAACGTCCATAAAGCGTGGCGCCCGAAGCGGCATCGACGGGGGCCAAGCGCCTCCTGCGGCAACCGGAATTTTGCAGTGACCCTTGGTATTTGAACGATTTAACGGCCAATTGTCAACCGCCAAAAGGGGCGGCACCATTTGCCTTCGGGTCCGGTTCGGGGACGCTTTGGGCAAAACAGATTCGTCAATATTTCAAATAAGATATAAAAAATTCGACGTTGACAATCACCCCCCGCCCCGCTAAATTGTTTTTAGTACTCTTTCTTTTGCCCTCGCCCAGCCCCACCCCGGAGCTGTAAGGCGATACCGGTCGACACCCCCGCTGCCCGAATGGTGTCGACCGGCGCCGCGTCCCCATCGTTCCGGCCGTGGGTGGAATGCCCAGCAGGCAGGCGGACAGGCCGATGAACCACAAGAAACCGGATCAACAAACAGCCGCCGGTTCTCACCCAGCCCCCTGCCCGGTCTGCGGGGCGCAAAACCGCGAGAGCTGCGGCGCCCTCGAGAAGCTGGGAATCCGCAGCCTGGAGGCAGACCACCGTGAGGTTTGCCCGGTCTGCGGCAGCGATTACGCCCTGGTGGTGTGGGCGCGAGGCTTTAGAATGTGTGAACTCTGTTTTGAAAACATCGAACAGGCTTTGAGAATCTTGCGGCACAAACACAAAAAACGCCTGGAGCGGATCCTCTTGGAGCTCGACCGCTGAGAGGCCGCGGGAGATAGCGGCAGCCGCCCACGGCCCGGCGCCCGATCCCCGGAGGCGGCCGCCGCAAATCCATGCCGGCAAGGGAAAACGCGATGGATGAGACATCCGACAAGTTGATCAAATTCCCCGAAAGGGTGAACCGCATTCTGGCCAAGTACAGCCGGCAATACGAGGCCATCAACCGCATCGGGCGTCTGTGGGACTCCGCGTCCGACCCCTTGGCCGACGACGCCCCCCGAGGCGGCGGGAACCGCGGGCGGCGTTTCATGGAACAGGTCCAGTCCAGCAATTTCGACGCAACCTATCTTCAGAAGGTGGTCGAAGAGATCAAACTGATCGAAGAGAGCCTGAAAACCCTGATTGCGGCCCGCACCCGGAAAATCGTCGAGGAGCGGGTGCCGGTGGAAAGAGAGCGGCCGGTGGCCCACGGCCTGGTGCGCAGGCTGCTGGTGAAGCTGGGCTGGCTGCGGCAGAAAATGGAAACCTTCACCGATTACGAAGTCGTCCGCAAGGAGGTCCCGCGTGAACCCAATGAGGTCGCCATCTCCGAGTTCAGAGGCATGATCGACCGCTACATCGCAAGCCTCGTCAGTTTAAACGATGGCCTGCGGGGCACCGTTGGCGAGGTGAGCGCCATCGTCCAGAATTTGACCGACGTCAGCGACACTTATACCGACCAGATCCACCGCGACCGCATCGCCTACTACAAGCAGATCCGCCACAGCCGAAGCCTGGAGGAGCAGCTAAGTGAGATCGCGGCCCTGCACGAGTCCTTGAGCCCGCTGAACGCGCGCTATCCCGAGGTCGAAAAGGCCCGGGATCACCTCGAAATGGCGCTCGGCGACAGCCAGGGGGTGGAGTTCAAACTGAAAACCGGCATCGACATGAGCGTCAATTACCAGTCCGCCTTGAAAAGCTACCGCCGGCTGATCAACGATTTCAAGGAACGGGGCGACATCCACGTCAGCATGGTCGAGAAATTCGCCCAGGGGGCCAGCCACATGAAGATCGCCGTGGACAACGTCTCCCAGATCTGTTCGGGGGTGGCCAAGGTCACCCAGTCGATGATCATGATCGTGGAGAGCATCGAGGGCGGCAACAAGGTCCTCGGGCGTTATGCGGCCCTCATTGGGGACGAGGCCGCCACCTCCCCCCAGTGGGATATGGAATACAGCGAATTGAAGGCGGCGGAGGCGATCTACGAGAAAAACAGCGCGGCGCGCCTGCAGCAGCTTGAACGCAACCGGCGGGAAATCGAAAGCCTGATCAGCCCCAAAGCGCTTCTCAAGGAAGGTTGAAACGGCCGGGCGCCCGCCGCAGCGGCCCCGTCCGCAGCCCACTCACCCCTGCTCCCCGCCCTCTGGGGGGCGTTTGCTCCCGTCCGCTGGGGCCTTTTGGAGGCGCGCGCCAAGCTCGTCGATCCAGGTCTTGTGGAACAGGTAAATGCCCCGGTGGTAGGCCGCACGGCCGATCAAATGGGCCCCGACCGGCGCGGTCAAAAGCAGAAACACGATAACCGCCGCAGCCCTCAGGGTGGTCCCCAGTTCGCCGGCGACCACGGCTTCGGCCGCCAGAATGCACCCCGTTCCCAGGGTCCCGGCCTTGGTGGCGGCGTGCATCCGGATCAGGGTGTCCGGCAGGCGGAGCATGCCCACCGCGGCCACCAGGCAAAAAATACTGCCGACGATCAGCAGGGCCGCGGCGATGATGGCGCTCATCGTTTCTCCTCCGTGCTCCGCCGCCGGCGGGAGCGTAGCAGAAAGCGGGACAGGGCGACTGTCCCCAGAAACGCCACCAGGGCGTAAGCGATGGCGACATCCAGAAACGACGCGTCCTCGGAATGGATGGCATAGGCCGCCAAGAAAGCGACGATCAAAACCGCGATCAAATCCAGCGCCACGACCCGGTCGGCCGCCTGGGGCCCGCGCACCAGGCGGATAAAGGCAAGCGCCGCACTGACGATCAGCAGGACCAGGGCCAGCCGGCTGGCGGCCTGAAGGGCTGTTTGGCCGTCGATGATCATCGGGTGACCTCCAGCACCAGCCGCTCCAGCCCGTTTTTGATCCCCTTGCGAAACCCTTCCGGATCGTCCAGAAACATGACATGCACGAACAGGGTGCGGCGGTCTTCGGCAAGATCGATGCTGAGGGTTCCGGGGGTGAGCGAAATCAGGTTGGCCACCAGCAGGATCTCCAGATCGCTTTGGGCGCTCAAGGGAATACCGACGATCCCCGGCCGGCTGATCTGCCCGGGGGTCACGACGTCCCACAGCACCCGCAGGTTGGACCGCACCAGCTCCACCAGAAAATAGCAGATCAGACGGGCGGTTTTGGGAACCCGTTGGAAATAGCGCGTTTCGCCGTAAAGGGGGCGGGTCAGCCACAGCGCCAGGTAGCCGAGGCCGAAGCCGACCAGCAGCCCGGAGAGGGTAAAGCGCCCCTGCACCCCGATGAAGCCCAGCGCGATAAAACCGTTGATGAAAAAGAGGTTCATCGCACACTCCCCAAAACGCTGTGGACGTAAGCGCTCGGGTCCAACAGCTCCTCGGCCGCCAGCCGGGCCATCTGGAAAAGCTGCTCTGGCGCCAATCCGATCAAGACCGTCAATGCCGCCAGGGCCGCGACGGGGGCCAGCATCCAGGCCGAAACAGGGCTTCGGCCATCGGCGGGCGGGGGAGCGGCCGCGGCCTTGGGCTTCCAAAACGCCTCGTTCCAGATCTTGGTCATGGAATAAACGGTCAACAGACCCACCAGCGCCGCGACCCCGGCCAGAACGAAATGGCCGGCATCCAGGCTGGCCCGGATCAGGATCATTTTGGCCCAGAACCCGGAAAGCGGGGGAAACCCGGCCAGGGAAAAGGCGGGAATGAAAAACAGCAGCGCCCCGAACCCACGGGTGCGGTACAACCCGCCCAACTCTGCCAGCGCGAACGAGCCGCCCCACTGCCGGGTCAGCCCGCTGATCAGAAATAGATTGGCCTTCACCACGATATGGTGCAGCAGA
Organism: Desulfobacteraceae bacterium; assembly: GCA_022340425.1. Classification (NCBI taxonomy): domain Bacteria; kingdom Pseudomonadati; phylum Thermodesulfobacteriota; class Desulfobacteria; order Desulfobacterales; family Desulfobacteraceae; species Desulfobacteraceae bacterium. The sequence continues at coordinate 24,459 of JAJDNY010000064.1, forward strand.
TAGAAGACGGCACCGGCCAGGGCCAGGGGGGTCAGCAGCCCCAGGCCGAGGACCATGTAGCCCACCTGGCTGATGATGTGAAACGAGAGAATGCGTCGAACCTCGCTGTGGGCCGCGGCACCCAGCACCCCGGTGACCATGGTCAGCGCCGCGGCCGCCAGCACCAGGTTCTGCAGCCCGCCGCCGTCCAGGGGAAACAGGAGGGTGAAGGTCCGGATCAGGGCGTAAACGCCCACCTTCGTCAGCAGGCCCGAAAAAATGGCGGAAACGGCCACCGGCGGGGTGTGGTAGGAGGCCGGAAGCCAAAAAAACAGCGGAAAGAGCCCGGCTTTGATCCCGAAGGCGGTCAGGAACAAAACCGATACGGTTGCCACCTGGCCGGCATCGACAGCCGCGCGCAGCTTGAGATGCAGGTGGGCCATGTTGAGGGTTCCGGTCATGGCATAGATCAACCCCAGGGCCGCCAGAAAAAGCAGCGTCGAAATCAGGTTGATGACCACGTAGGTGACGCCGCCGGCCAGCTGTGCGCGGGTCCTGCCGAGCACCAGCAGGGCGAAGGAGGCCATCAGCATGACTTCGAACCACACGTAGAGATTGAACAGGTCGCCGGTCAGAAATGCGCCGCTGATGCCGCCCACCAGGATGTGCAGCAGCGGATAATAGCCCCGCTGCAAACAATCCGCGCCGATCTCGGCCCGCGAATAGAGGCACACGGCCCCGTAAACGACCCCGGTGACCAGGACCATCAGCGCGCTGAGGTGGTCGGCCACCAGGGCAATGCCGAAGGGCGCCGGCCAGTTGCCCACGTTGAGAACGGCAATCCCGTGGTGGTGAACCCGCTGGAGCAGCATGGCGCCCAAGGCCAGGTGCGCGGCGGCGCCCAGGAGTGCTGCGGCGCTCTGGAAATGCGGCCGGCGACCGCCCGGCAGCGAGAGGGCGGCGACGGCAAACGGAACGATGATGGGGGCTGCCAGCAATCCGCTCAAGGGTTCACCTTTTCGGGCGCCCCGGCTTCGGCGGGGATGGCTTCGGCATCGCTCATGTCCTCGGTGTTGACGGTCCCCAGCTCTTGGTGGGCCTTGAAAAACAGAATAAAAACGAAAACCAGGAGCGCAAACCCGATGACGATGGCCGTCAGAATCAGCGCCTGGGGCAGGCTGTTGGCGACCACCCCGGCCGGAACCTGCGCACCTTCCGGAATCAGCGGCGGGTGGGGGTTCCCCGGCCGGCCGGCAGCGAAAATCACGAGATTGACGGCGTTGCTGGCCAGCACAAGTCCGAAGATGAAGCGCACCAGATGCCTGCCGAGCATCAAAAACAGGCTGGCGGCCACCATGGCACCGCTCAGCAGGGCGAGGACGGTCTCCACCTCAAATTTCCTCCAGTCCCAGGACCAGAGTCAAAATGGATCCCAGAACCACCAGAAAAACACCCAGGTCGAATACCAGGGGCGTGCCGACGGCCGGTGCGGCGGAGCCCGCCGGCCACCACAAGCCGGTCAAAAAAGGGAGTCCGGCCAACGCCCCCCAAAGGCCCGCGCTGATGGCCAGCAGGAGCCCCGTCGCCACCAGGACCAGCGGGTCGAGCCGCAGGGCGCGCCGCACCGGCTGGGGCCCCTCGGCGATGGCAAACAGCGAAAAACCGGTTGCAGCCACCAGCGCTGCGGAAAAACCGCCGCCCGGAGCGTTGTGACCCCGAAAGAGGAGATAGACGGCAAAAACGAGGATCAGGCCCACCAGAATGCGATTGGCCACCTGGAGGATGAACGAGGGCATGGCCGCGGCTACCTCCTTTCCCGGGAGATCAGGGCGAAGCCGGCCAAGCCAGCGGTTGCGACCACAACGATCTCACCGAGGGTGTCCAGGCCCCTGAAATCCACCAGGATAACGTTGACGATGTTGCGCCCGTGGGCCACCAGATAGCTGTTGTGCTCGAAAAAATCGGTCAACTGGCGGTCCATGACACCGCTGGTTGCCGCCATGCAGAGGACGGCGACCAATGCCCCGGCACCCAGCGCCACCAGAGCATCCACCCAGCGGCCGGGCAATTCGCCACCGGACTTTTTCTGCAGCGGCGGCAACCGCAGCAAAACGATGGCCACGATGATCAGCGTCAGGGTTTCCACCAGCAGCTGGGTTAGCGCCAGATCCGGCGCGCCGAAGACCAGAAAGACCAGCGCCGCACCGGAGCCGACCACCCCCAGGGCGCAGACTGCCAGGATCCGGCTGCGGGCTGCCACCACAACCCCCACCGCGCCCGCCATAAGGGCCACCAGCAGCCACTGCCAAAAGGGCAGGGACGGCAGGGGCGGCGCTACGAGGCCGCCTTCGGCGTTCAGGAACCAGACAGTGGTTGCAGTCAGGGTAAAAACGGTCAGAATCGTCAGCAGATAGCGGTGCAGCGAGCCGTTTTGGATAAACCCCGTCAGCAGCCCAGCGCTTCGCGCCGTGGCGGCCATGGTCAGGGCGTAGAGCCCATCCGCGGTGAAGGGCATCCCGGCCGCCAGGGCCGCGACCCAGCGCCGGACAGGCCGTCTGACCAGGTAAAAAGCCGCCCCCAAAACAAGGGTCAGGATGCTCAGCAGGAGCGGGTCGTTGACGCCGTGAAAAAGCTTCAGCCCGGCGTGTTCGGCAACCGGATGGATCGCCGAGACGGCCGGTGCCACCAGCCATCGCCCGACCCAGTCGGGGATAAGGCCGAATATTAGGCACAACGACCCGATCGCCGTCGGCCCCAGCCACATCCAAACCGGTGCCTCATGGGGCGGGACGGGGGTCGGCAGCGCCTTCCCCAAAAACGGGCGGATCAAAACCGTACCCGCCACAGCGGTCATCAGGGCGTTGCACAGCACCGCCGCGGAAGTGGCGAAAACCGGAAAAACCTCCTCGGCCAAGGCGCCTTCGTACATGATCTCCTTGCCGACGAAGCCCAGAAAGAGGGGAAAGCCGGCCATGGACATGGCCGCCGTGGCGGCGCCGAAAGCGGTGGCGGGCATGGCGCGGATCAGCCCGCCGATGCGCCCGATCTCGCGGGTCCCGGTTCCATGGTCGATGATCCCGACAACCAGAAAAAGCGCCGACTTGTAAAGGGAGTGCACCAGCATGAAGGTCACGGCAGCCGTCAGGGCCGGGGTCGTCTTGCCCCCCAGAAACATCGTCAGGATGCCCAGAGCCATGATAGTCGTGTAGGCCAGCAGGCGCTTGAGATCGGTCTGCCCCATGGCGAGCACGGCCCCCAGAAGCGCCGTCACCCCGCCGACGATGACCAGCGTGCCCATCCAGGCCGTGGTGCCGCCGAGCACCGGGTGCAAGCGTGCCAAGAGATAGATGCCGGCCTTGACCATGGTGGCCGAATGCAGGAAGGCGCTGATCGGGGTCGGCGCGCTCATGGCGTTGGGCAGCCAGAAATGAAACGGGAATTGCGCGGACTTGGTAAACGCGCCGGTGAAGACCAATGCGAGAATCGGGAGGTAAAAGACGTGCCCCTGTATGGCCCGGGCGGACTCGGCAAGCGCGGAGAGACGGTAAGTCCCGGCAAGCCCACCGATCAGCAGAAACCCGATCAAAAGCGCCAGCCCGCCGGCGCCGGTCACCAGCAGCGCCTGGCGCGCATGCCGGCGGGCGGCGTCGTTTTCGTGGTCAAAGCCGATCAGCAGGTACGACAGCAGCGTCGTCAGTTCCCAAAAGACAAACAGCGTGATCAGGTTGTCGGCGAAGACCACCCCCAGCATGGCCAGCAAAAACAGATGCAGAAAGACGAAGAAGCGGGCGTAATACCGGTTGCCGCGCATGTAGTCGGCCGCAAAAAGAACCACGAAAACGCCGATGCCGCTGACGATCAGGCCGAAGAAGACGCTCAACCCGTCGACGGCGAAATCGGCGTCGACCCCCAGGCCGGGTGCCCACACCCAGGAGAGGTAAGCGGCCCCGCCGCCAACCACCCCCGGCACCTGCAGGCACAAGCCCGCAAAAAGCGCCAGCGGCAAGAGGGCCGTCATCCTGCCGGCAATCACGGAATTTGGCTCCTGCATGGCGTCGCGACCTTGCTGCGGGGGCTGAAACGGCGACGGCGCGGTGTTGAGACTCTGGCGCCGGATTCAGGGGTGCCGTACCACTCGGGAAAGAATCGCCCGCCTGCGCCGGGTTGCGTTTCGCCCAAAGACCTCTTCGGCCGGCGTTTAGCGGGGAATGGGCCGATGGAGGGAGGGCGGGAAACATACCGCAAGCAAGACGCGCAGCGGCTTTTTTTTCGTCGAGACCCTGAAGCCTGGGACCGGCTTCGGCGATTGTGAACGGACCCTTTGGATATGCCAAAAAGAGGGGTGGGTGTCAATCACAACCTCGTCGGCATGACGCCAATCCTTTTAAAACAGATTGACCGGGCGGCGTGCGGCTGAGGCTTTTTTCAGCGGGGATTTTTCGATTGGCGCGGGGCGCGGCGATTATTACGAAAACAACCTGACCGCGGCCATTTATGACACAACCAATTTAATTTATTGACTAAATATTTTATTTTTGAAATACCCATCTGGGCCTGGGATTTTAACGCCCCTTACGCCTGCCGCAAACCGTGCCCTCCCCCTTTTTGATATGGAAAACAACCAGCGCCAGCCCATCGCAAGGATCAGCGAAACAATTCGCGGAATAGTCGACCGGGTCACCTACCACAACCCCGACAGCGGCTGGTCGGTGCTGCGGGTCCTGTCCTTGGACAATCTGTACCGGCAGGAAACGGTGATCGTCCACCAAACAAAGGTTTTCGCCGGCGCCACGATGGAGTTTCGCGGGTTCTGGACGGTTCACCCCAAGTTCGGGCGGCAGTTCAGGGCCACGGAGGCCTTCGAGAGGAAGCCGGCAACCCTGGCGGCCCTGGAAAAATATTTGGGATCGGGTCTCATCAGTGGGGTCGGGCCCAAAACGGCCAAAAAGATCGTCAGGCACTTCGGCGACCAAACCCTTGCTGTCTTTGAAGGGGAAATCTCGCGGCTGCAGGAGGTACGCGGAATCGCCCAAAAAAAGCTCCACACCATCAGCGAGGCCTGGCGCGCGCACCGGGCGATCCGTGATGTGATGATGTTTCTTCAATCCCACGGGATCAGCACCCTCTTTGCGGTCAGGATCTACAAGGCGTATGGGGACAACGCCATCGCCTATGTAACGGAGGACCCCTACCGCCTGGCCAGCGACTTTTTCGGCATCGGTTTTTTTTCCGCCGACAAGGTCGCCTTGAGTATCGGTCTTGCGGCTGACAGCCCCCAGCGAATCATGGCCGGGATCCGGCACGTGCTTTCCGCCAGCAGGGAATTGGGCCATTGCTATCTGACGCAATCCCAGATCCGCTCCCAGGTCCAGGAACTGATCCTGTTGAACGTGACCGATCGCCTGCCGGATCTTCTCGGCCAAATGGTCCGGGAGGGGCTTGCCATGGTCCGGGAGCAGGCCACCCCGGAGGGTGTCACCGAGCCTTGCTACTATGCCAAATCCCTGTACTTCGACGAGTTGTATGTGGCGCAAAAACTCGCCGCCATGAGAACCCCGCCGCAGGTTGACAGTGCGCGAATCGATCGCTGGCTGGATCAATACTGCCGGGTCCGGAACATTTCCCTGAGCGCGGAACAAGCCGATGCCGTAAGGGGGATTGCGGGCGAACGCTGCTCGGTCTTGACCGGGGGTCCCGGCTGCGGCAAAACAACGGCCACCCTGGTCCTGGTCCGGCTGCTGGAGGCGATGGGGCTGAAGGTTCTGCTGGCGGCCCCGACCGGTCGCGCGGCGCAGCGTATGACGGATGTGATCGGCCGGGAATCCAAGACGATTCATCGGCTGCTGGAGTGGCAGATCGGCAAATTCAACAGAAACGAAGACAACCCGTTGGATGTCGATTTCCTGATCGTGGACGAGTGCTCCATGCTGGACATCAACCTGAGCGCCTCGTTGTTGCGGGCGGTGCCGAGCCAAAGCCAGGTCCTTTTCATCGGCGATCCGGACCAGTTGCCATCGGTGGGCGCCGGCAACGTGCTGCGGGACATCATCGCCTCACAGAAAATCCCCTGCTTCCGACTGTCGAAGGTGTTTCGGCAAGCCCAGGCCTCGCGGATCATCCGCCATGCCCACCAGATCAACCAGGGGGTGATGCCCCACATCGATTCCCCGTTTCAAAAACCCGAAATTTGGCAAAACGGGTCCGATTGCCTGTTCATTGACGCCGAGGAAGCCACCGGCGAGCAGCTGAAATTCATCGCCAGGGTGAAAAGGGCCCTCGGGTCGCCGGCAGAAGCGCCGGATGCCGGCGCCGCATCCGCCCTTTACGAATTCCGCTCGGACGAACCGATAACCGCCTACGAAACCGAATGGCGCATTCCGAAAAAATTTCAACACGTCGACCTCGACCTGCTGTTGAAGGCCGGGACCGGGGTTGAGGAACTGCGCACTGTATTAAAAAAGGTGCACCCATGGTCGTCCCTGCATTACGGTCTGGCCGCTTCGGAGGTGGTCCGGAAGCTTTTTCTGGAATGGATACCGAAATACTTTGGGGACCAACTGGAGATTCAGATCATCAGCCCGATGAGGCGCGGAAGTCTGGGAACCCTCAATTTAAACAGGATGATTCAGGAATCGGCCAACCCCCCCCGCAAAGGCAAAAGCCAACTGCTGGTGGGTGAAAAGACATTAAGGATCGGCGATCGTGTGATTCACCGCCGAAACAACTACGAACTCGGGGTGTTTAACGGCGATATCGGTGTCATCAGCGATATCGACAATGAAAAGCTGACCTGTCGGGTGTCTTTTTCCCCCGACGGCAGGCAGGTACTCTACCAGCGCGATCAAATCCAGGAGCTCGATCTGGCCTATGCCATTACAATCCACAAGTCCCAGGGAAGCGAATTCGGCGCGGTTATCATCCCGGTTCTCACTCAGCACTTCAAAATGCTTTTTCGCAACCTGATCTACACGGGACTGACAAGGGCCAGAAAACTGGCCGTTTTGGTGGGAACCCGCAGGGCGCTGGCGATGGCGGTGCGGAATCAGGATACCAGTCAGCGGCAAACCTCATTGAAAGCGCTCTTAATTGCCATGGCAAAGTGAGGGGGCAATCGTTTTGAAGGCGAACCCCAAGGACCCGGCCTTGGCGCGTTTTGATCCCCAAAATCAGCGCGCAGTGCAAGGAGGTTGCCAGCGATGGCAACCCGCGCCAGGAGAGTGGGTTATGGCGGGAAGGAGGAAGTGGGACCACCGGGTTTGCCCGTAACACCGACGGCGCTTGACATGGCCAGATCCGAGGCTAGTTTGAGACCTGAGGAGTTGATGAATTCAAACTTACCTTGGGGAAATGGGGGGCATTGTGAAAACGCGAATACTTAACATTCTCCTTTTTCTCTGCACACTCATGGCGCTTGTCGGCTGCAAGCAGCTGATTCTGGGTACAAAAGCCCCTGCGGCCAGAAGCGTCCGATTGGTGGAAGGCAGCCCCCAGACCGGGACCTGGGCAGCTTCAGAATTTGTCATGCACTATGAGTATCTTTTCAATCGGGCCAAAGAAAACGACTTTGGATTGCTTGAATTTTCGGCTTTCATCGAGAAAACGGCCGCCAGACTGGACAGCCTTTCCATCTGGATCTATCTGCTCGACGCAAACGGTAAAATCGTCGAGTTGAAACGGCTTTACGCTTCCGGCTACAAAGATCCCGCCTATATGGAAAAAAGCCTGGCCCGCAGGCTCACGACCCAGGTGCCTGCTCCTCCGGAAACAGTCGCCATCAGCTTTGCCTATACGGCAGCGGCGTGGAATGGTGGCAGCAGATAACCGATGACCGCAACTCAAATTAAACGCCTAACCACCCAAAAAATTCATCGCATCTTTTTTAAACATGCCCCAATCTCCGAGAAAAAAAGAAGCCCCACCTTTCAAACGCGAGAGGTGAGGCTCAATGCGCGCATCCCCGACCTCGCTGCCCAGCACTGCCGCGAAATAAGGACGGTGGCAAGCGCCGGGATTGCATGAGGCCGGACCAAAGCCCAGGGGATAATCCAATGGGTTTTTGGTTTTCTGAATTTGCCGGTTTAAATCAGTTTCAACGAGATTCCCACTTTGGTCTTGCGTGCCAAAAAAAGGTCCCCCACCTTGAAGCCCAACTCTTCAATCAGCTCCTTGGGAAGGATCAGACTACCCCGCTTGCTAACGGCTATTTCCTTTTTAACCCCACCTGATGGCTTTCCGCCTCGCGGGCTTTGAATTTCGGGAATTTCACCGGCCTCCATCAACGCATTGGCATAGGCCAACTTGAGTTGCGTTGAGGTATTAAAGCCGAACTTCTTCATGATGTCGCTTTGGGCAGCCCCCTCCTTGACCATCTTCACAAGACGCTTTCCATCGACCTCTTTTTTCTTCGCCATAAAACCTCTCCTTTTGAATGTGATGGGGTTTCAATTTATGATCGGTATCCAATGTGTGAAACGACCGGTAACATAATCGGATATGCTTAATCAATCTTTATTTTATAACTTGTAATGAAATTTTTCCAACAATCACCCCTCGCCCATAAAAATAGACCCATTCATGATGATTTCAGCCTGAAAAGGGCATCCTCAAACCAGCCGTGGTGCACCATTTGAGAAGCCGACACGCTTCCCACCCAAAACACCGAATCGTCGAGCGTCCCCTGCATCGTCGATACATGGCCGTTGAAGGTTTTGTCGATAAAAATTTACCCGAGATACCATCATTCCAAACGTGTGAAACATTTCCGCAGCAGGCCGATATAAAACCTGGCATCATCCGGAAATTTTGATGACGGCGCAAAAAACATTTTACCCCAACGCGCGGTGTTCTGAAGGGAAGGCGCTTTGATGGGGATCCCGGAGATAGGCCTGGATTTACGCC